>JAIBBY010000060.1 GCA_019694455.1 Pirellulales bacterium | reverse complement strand
CCCACGCTCAACAGATCGGCGTGCGAAATCGAGTTCCAAAACGCCTCCAGCGTCTGGCCGGGCAGTGTGCGCCCACCGGGAAAGATCGTCACCGACGCCATCACCGGCAAGCGCACATGGTGTTCTTCAAAATATTGCGCGATGGCAAAGAGGCACGCCTTGAGGTTCAGCGTGTCGAACGCCGTCTCGGCGAGTAGAATGTCGACTCCGCCCTCCACCAGTCCCGCCACCTGCTCGGTGTAGGCCTCCACAAGCTGGTCGTAGGTCACGTTCCGCTCGCCGGGGTCGTCCACGTTCCGCGACATCGACGCTGAACGGTCGGTGGGTCCAATCGAGCCGGCCACAAAGCGCGGCCGGTCGGGCGTGCGCGCGGTCATCCAGTCGGCGGCCCGCCGCGCGCAAGCCGCGCTAGCCTGGTTCAGTTCGCGGCAATAATTCTCTAGACCATAGTTGAGCATCGACAGTCGATTGGAGTTGAACGAGTTCGTCTCGATGATGTCGGCGCCCGCCTCCAGATACTTGCGATGAATCTCCTCGATCGCCGCCGGCTGGGTGACGCAAAGCAGATCGTTGCAACCCTTCAAATCGCGGCCGTGATCCGCGAATTCTCGCCCCCGAAAGTCCGCCTCTTCGAACTTGTGCTCTTGGATCATCGTGCCCATCGCGCCATCGATGATCAAAATGCGGTCGGCCAAGAGCCGCTCCAGCAAGCTCGTCACGTCCGTTCGGTCGGCAATCGACATGGCACTCGTTCACGGGGTGAAGGGATGGGAGCGACCGCGCAAGCGGCCGCCAATTGGCGTGATTTTTGAGTATCCCAGAGTGGCCGCTCAGCGACAAGCCGGCGCTGGCGAGACAGGCCGCTATCGGCTCAGGTTCGCGCCCGCTAAGGGCAAGCGCCATTGCCCCGACACTCACTCACCAGCTTCCCTTGGGCCTCGCGCAGCTCAACGCGCGCCAGTTCCCATTCGACGACGCGGCCCACCAAGTCGCCGCGTGCTTCAAGCGCCGCCGTTTGCGCCGCTGTCACGTCGGCCAGTGTCGCTTGCGCAATACGCTGCCGCTCCACCGCGTCGGTCAAGCGCTGCTGCGCGAGCGCGACGCCTTCCTTGGCCAGCGCGATTTGCCGCGCTCGCGCCTCGATCGTGTACGCCGCCTGGCGAATCTCGTCGGCGACCGCCTCTTCGCGGTCGATGCGGTACTGCCGCAACTGGCGCCGCCGCGCCGCCGCTTCCTCCGCATCGGTCGATCCGCACAAGAGCACGCACAGCTTGGCCAGCGCGCTGCAACTCGGCGCCGCTGGCTGCATCCCCAGGATGCCGCTGATCCCCCCCAGCATCTGCCGCACCGCCGGCAGCGTCTCTTCATCCAGCGAGGCTTCGGCGTAGCGCAACAGATTCAACTCTGGTCGCAGCGCCATGCCTTCGGCGATCGCCACGTCGATGTCCACCGGGGCGGCGGTCGCCGCCAGTCGCGTCACCGGCCAAAAACGCAATCGCTCGTCGGGGCGCGACAAGCCAGTCAACTGCGCGAGCGCGGTGTTCAACTTCAATACGGCCAGGTCGTCCTCGACCACGCTATGGTTCACCGCCAACTGGCGCGAGGCGATTGCGTTGGCCTCCGGCGGCAAGGTCAGCCCGCGCCGCCGCGCCTGCTCCAGATCGCTCGCCGTCGCGCGCAGCGTGTTCCTCGTCCGCGCCAACAAATCGTGCTGCGCTTCGGCCTGCACCAGCCGGTAATACGCCTCCAGCGAGTCTCCCGCCGACTTGTTGCGCGCCTCGGCCGCGGCATAAGCCAGCAATCGGCGCATCACCGCGGCGGCCCGTTCCCCCTGGCCGCATGTGCCCGGCGGCGCCTGGATGGCCCGCCGCTCGCCATCGATCGCGTCGCCAAGCGGCGATTCAGCCACCGCCAGACACTGCGTCTCCTCAGGCGTCAGTCCGCGATATTCGACGCCATCGCCACGCCGCAATGTCAAGTCGACCACCGCGAACGCCCCAATCGCGTCGGTGTCGGGCACGATCTCGGCGCGGCCGACCGGCGGCAACGAGTCGATCGTGGGCGCGCTCGCGCGCCATCCCCCCCCGCCATGCCGGCGCAGCGCGCAGCCCCCGCTGGGCAACAGCAAAAGCAGCGCAATCGCTAAAATCGGCATCCTTGCCAACATCGTCTACGCAATCCTGCGCGCAGGGGAGAACCATAGGCTTCATCGTGGCTCTCACTCGCGTTGATCTAGCGTTTCCGAGTTGGTTTGCGCCGGTTATGCGTTTTGCTGGCGCCATGTCAGACGGTTACGCAAGACTTGTCGCCTTGTGGACGCGCGGTCGCCGTCGAGCATTCATTCGCCGCAAAGCGTGACGGCTGAGCAATGCCTGCCGAATACGACTTTGAGCTAAATTTTCGTGAATCAACAGTCTCTTCCTGACGCGGTGAACACATGCTCCAAGAAGCGCCGGCCACACCCTTCAGTCGACTGTCGCCGTGGCAAGCGCGCTCGGTGCTCGGACTGTTTGTGCTAGGGATGATCTTCTGCCTGGCGGTGAGCCTCTCTCCCATCCGCAACGACCATCGCCATCACAATCTGCCCGGCGAAGGCGATTTGGCCTTATATAAGGCCGAAGCCAACCGCGTCCGCGCCGGCGAAGGGTACTACTCCGCCATCGCCTCCGAACTGCGCGCGCGCGGCTATCCCACCCGGAGCGTCTTCAACTGGCGCTGTCCCCTGCCGGTGTGGCTCTTCGGCGCTTTGCCACAATACCTGGCGCAATCGCTCCTCTGCGCGGCGGCCCTCGCGGTCATGTATCTCGGGTTGCGATTGCTCGATCGCGAGGCGGGCACTCTGGCCTGCCTGATTGGCATGCCGCTCCTGTTCGGCGCCGTGTCCGCTTGCTTTGTGCCGCAACTGGCGTATCTCAGTGAATTGTGGGCCGGCGTGTTCATCGCGCTGTCGATTCTCGCCTATGCCAACGACCAGCGCCGGCTGGGAGTCGTCGCCGGATTGGCCGCGCAATTCTTGCGCGAACTGTCGGCCGTTTATACGATCGTCGCGATCGGCATGGCGATTCGAGACCGCCGCTGGCGCGAAGTCGCCGTATGGCTTGTCGGCCTGGCCCTGTATGCCGTTTATCTCGGCCGGCACTTCACCATCGTTCACGCCTTAATTCGCCCCGACGATCTCGCGCATGCTCAAGGCTGGGTGCGGTTCGGCGCCGCCCCGTTCGTCATCAGCACGGCCCATCTCAATTCGATATTGCTCGTCTGGCCGCAATGGATCGCCGCCGTCTACTTTGCGCTGGCGCTGCTGGGCTTCGCCGCCTGGAATTCCCCGGCCGGCACGCGCGTCGCGCTCACCATGTGCCTGTTCCTGGTGGCGTTCTCGGTGGTTGGGCAATCGTTCAATCAATACTGGGGCGCCATCTATGCCCCGCTCTTTTGCCTCGGCGCCGCCCGCGCCCCCGCGGCGCTGCGCGATCTGTGGCGCGCCAGCCGCCCGGGTGCTATCCCCGTCGGCGCCACGCCATCAGTCCAACCGACAGCGTAATCGCCATGCCCAGCGCGCTGGTGGCGGCGCCCCACATAACACTTGCCGGGCGAAACGCCAGCCGCACAGCATGACGACCGGCCGGTACGACGCAGCCCAAGTAGTCGCCGTTCACTCGCAGCGCTTCGACGCTCACGCCATCGATCGATGCTCGCCAACCCGGATGGTGGCTCTCTGTGAGCGCCAATAGTTGCGTTCCTCGGCAATCAACCATTAGCTCGATCTCGCCGGGCGTCCCATACACATCGCTGACGCTGCCCGGCTGCCCACCAGCCAAATTCACTGGCTTGTCCACCAGCGCCGTGGTCTCTAGCGCGATGTGTTCCAGGTCGCGGCGGGGGGCCTCGCTCGCTAGCGCACCGGTCACAAATCGCGCGCGTGGCATCGTGTGGGGCACCGCGTACCAATTCGCATCCACCGGTACGAGGCCGCCAATCGCGTCACTCTGTCGACATTTGGCAACCCAGCAAACTCCCCCCACGCGCAGCGCCGCCAACGATGAAAGGTCCAATCGCCGGGCAGGTTCCAAGCCGGCATACCCATCCACGCGTTCGTAACCCGCCAGCATCAAGCGATTCCCCGCGCGCGGTCGTGGCTGCTTCGCATCAAAGTAATCAAGGACGACTCGATCGCCCGGTCCCCCCGGCGGTAGTTTTTCCGCGGCCAGGTACTCCTCAAGCGACACGGTGTCCTTGAAAATCGCATAGCTGCAGCCATAGGCGCCAAGGTCGATGACCAACAGCAGCGCCATCGCCGCCAACGGCCAACGCGCCCCGCGCTCGGCCAATAGCACCAGGCCGCAAGCTACGGTCACCAACAGCGGCCCGGCCATTCGTAGCCAACCGTTGGCCAGATTTTCGTATCCCCACAACGTCGGCGCCGCCAGCGCAACGCCCATGCTGACCAGCGGCAACAGCGTCATCATCCAGCTTGTGTGATGCTCTTTCGATGGTTCGTAGGCTCGAATGGCCAGTTCGCCGTAGGCCGCCGCCGCCACAACCGCCACGCCGAGCGACACAATCGCCACATAGCGACTCGGAAAACGAAACTTGCCCACCACCGGCAGATAGGCCTGCAACTCGTAGAGCCCGCCCCATTCTCCCAGCGCCAGCAGTAATGCCACGCCAGCGACGAACGCGGCGGCCAGAGCCAGTGATCGATGTTGCCGCACGCGCGCCGGCCGCTCGACAAACCACGCGAACAGCGCCAGCGGAATCACGCCGACGTACAGCCCCAGTTCGTGGGTGTTGATTCCCACCACGCGATGCTTGAACAAATACGGACCAACCAATTGCGCCAGGTTCCACGGATGCAGCGATCCGAGCACTACCATCTCGCGGCCAATGTTCTGCCGCACCGAATGCGACAGCATGTCGAACGTCGCCAACAATTGAACCGCGCCAATCAGCGCGCCCGCCGCCAGCGCGCCGCACAGCCACCAGGCGTCGCGCAGGTCAAATCGCGCGGCTCGCCACAGATACGCGGCGAATCCCCACTCCGCCAACAGCGAAAACCATACGAACTGCGGATAGCCCAGCAACAGTTGCGATCCGGTCAACAGCGCGATGACGACCCACGCTAAGCGCCGTACTCTTATGCAGGCGGCTGTCGACATGCGATCAATCGCCCACAAAAGCCACGGCAAATGAGCCAGCACGGCAATGCCGTTGGTGTGCATGAAGTGCAGCAGATTGAAGCCGCAAAATGTGAACGCCATCGCGCCAAACAAGGCGGCGTCGCGGCGTCCCAATAGGCGAACCAGCCAAAAAAAGCTTCCCGCCAGCATCACGGGGTAGCTCAACAGCAGTTCCAGGCAATAGGCCGGCCGCAGATCGAGCAGGCCATATAGCGCCATGTGCAAGGGGTGGTAGCAGCCCACCTGACCTTCGCCGGCGATGAAGAAGCCGCCAAACAGCGCAGGCGTCCATTGCAGTAGTCGCCCCTGCGCCAACTCGTCGGCATACATTGCCCGCAGCGGTAAATGAAATCCCCCCAAGTCGTCGGCGGTGTAGACCAGCCCCGCCCAGAAGGGCAGCGCCATCACCGCCAAAAGCGCGAGCGCCAACAGCAAGTTCCACGCGCACAGATTTCGCTCCCAGCGCGCGCGCGCCGAAGAAGGCGCCACAGCTTGCGCGTCGTGCGATGTTCCGGAGATGGTCGTTGCCAGCGACATGAGGTAGGTGGGAGGTGCTAGGCGGCGTTGTCGATTGGCGAGCAATGAAACCATACGCCAGCCAGACGCATGTGCGACTTTCAATCCAACCGCTACGACCGTTGCCGACGGCGCGCTACGCCAACGCGGCGCCGGGGCAGCGGAAGTGGCTCGATGTTTTGATGCCCACGCTGGTCGCTCGCAAACCAACCGTTCCCGGCGAATCAATGATGGCGAACGGAGTGACCAGTTCTCGCAACGGTTCTCCCCGCTCTACGATCAACCGCGCGTCAATCGGCCCCAGTCGACCATCCGCCAATTGCAGGTAGCCGATGCGCTCCGGACGAAAATCCATCATCCGCGCTAGCGTCGCGTCGAGCGCCGGCAGGTTCTGGCCGACCGCGATCACGCCCAGCGACTTTGCGGTTCCCATGATCGGACCATCCCCCTCCATGCACTCAATCGCGTCCACAATGGCCAGGGTGCGTGGCAAGGTGGCGTTGATATCGACCACGGTTTCTGGAATCCCGGCGTGATGCAGCACGTTCTTGGGCCAGCCATATTTGATGCCCGGCATCACGCCGTACAAATTCTTCATCGCAGCGGTCATTCCGACCCAGTGGTGCGTCTTGAGCTTCGGCATCGAAACCACAAAATCGGCTTCGAACACTGCCCGCGGAAAGAACATCTCCTCCAAGCGGCTCAGGCCGCCGCGGTTCCTTACCGACACCACGTCGTCGTGATTCAGATCGACAAACTCCAATCGCGCATCGGCTAGCGCCTCTTGCAGGCGCGATTCGACCAGCGCCATCTCGGTGTCTTTGACGTGCCCCGGACCTTCGCCCACGCGCACGGTGGCGCCCATCTGGCGGAACACGTCCGCCGCCGCCACCACCACCAAAGGGTGCGTCGTCATTTGCGGAGCGGCCCGGTTCGGCTCGACCATGTTCGGCTTGAGCAGCACGCGCCGCCCACGAAAATCAGCCGCCGACAAACCCACCGCGCGCAACCCGTCGCGGATGACTTTTCGCAGATCGCCGTCATAGCGCTGCCCACGGGCAAGAAAAACCGGCTGCGGCGTCGTCAAGGCGCGTCGCACGTAGGGGTAGGCGGCCAGCCCCACGACCGTCGCGCCCGCGCCGGCCAATAGCGCGCGGCGCGGCAGCGGGTTCATCCCTGTGGGTCGAGGCTCGTTGCCGTGACTCACGTTTCCCTCACTGCTTCAGTTCGATTTGGCAGCAGCGGGCAGTCGTCGCCAAGCGCCGCCAGTAGCAACAGCGCCCACTTCAAGGGCTCGTCGCTGCGCGTGCGCGATGCGGCAGCCGCCAACAACTCATCGGCGTTCGTGGGGCGAACCTCCTGCGCCGCCAATCCCAGTAGCGCGTAGCTCAGAGAAATCGCCGGCGTCGCCGTGTCCATGCTGCGCGTCAAGAATCCGCAAGACCCCTCAATGCGCCCCGCCGGGTCGTGTTGCCCGGCTAATGCCAACAGCGCCAGGCCCGTCGGCTCCAACTGCGGGCGCAGCTTCTGTCCCAACACAAAGGTGTTGCCATAATTGGCGCCCCCGGTCGGCAGCAAGCGGTCGATCAACAGTCGCATGCCGTCTTGCGTGCGCTGGTGCCCTTCATTTCCCGTGGCGCGCAGCGCCAACACCGCCCATGCGGTGGGCTCCAGCCAGGAGTGAGTTCCCGCCACCCACGGCCAACCCACAATCGTCGGATCGTGGCCCAAGATCGGTGTGCGATCGAGCGCTTCGCCGCGCTGTTCCACAAGCCACTGCGTTCCCCGGCGCAGCGCTCCGCCAAAGTGCGTCGCGCTGCGCGGGTGCGTGCCCCGCGCCGTGTGCCAGGCCAACACCGCCAGGCTGGTGGGCCAACATGGCGCGTCCTGCGTCTCGGTCACCCCCAGGCTGCCGTCGGCGTTCTGCTGCTGGCGCAACCAACCCAGCGCTCGCTCGACCTCCCCCTCACGGCCATGCGCCGTCAGCGCCAAGGCGGCCAGCGCGGTCGGTTCGGTGGCGTTCGGCGTGCCGGGGCGATAAGCGTGCCCGGCCGACGTGCTCAAACAATCGAGCGCGGATTCCTGCCAAGTCATGGCGACCGCCGAAAAATGGGCCCGGGGCGTCCGCGTCGTGTCACGGCGCAGCGCGCAGGGGGCAAGTTGCTTTGCTTCTCTATCAATATACAGAATCGTGCCGTCCGGGGCACGGCGCGGCGCCCGCGCGTAAAAGAATCGGTTGCAGCGCTTGGTGCTGTCACAGCGCCGCGCCATCTGGAAACTTCGCGCCAAAACGCGCACCGTGCAGGTATATAAATCAGGTCGGTCAGCGGCTTGAGGAATTCCTGAAAAATTCGCTCCACGCGATTTGACACGGACGGCACTCGACCTAGGTTTGCCATGAGAGAGTCGGATGGAGACATTCAACTCTCGATGAGCGCGGTCGCGGGACCGCCTGCGGCGCTAACCACGCCGTACGGCCTGCCGCCTCCCTCATCCTCGAAAAAGGCAAACCGGTCGCAAGGCCGGCACGCAAAGCCAAGGACCACACGGCGACAAGCCGGATGGAAGCCTGGTTGCCGAAGGGATGTAGGCCATTAGCTGCGCAAGCCGCTGCCGGCAGACAGCCACCTCGGCCCACGCTCGCTCACGCGCGCGTGGTACGGAGGACGAGGACGGGCACGTTGCAAACACAAACCGAGTTCCGACAGGTCACCTGGCAGGCCACCGCCGCGACGCGGCGACGCGCCTGGCGGAACTCACTGTTTAACTTAAGTGGACCGAGCACGCGACTTGCGAGTCAGACGGCGCTCTCGGGACCACAGGAATGGAGGATGCAATGAGTCTGCTCGCTAAGAAACTGCACCAGTTCCTCGTTTCTGAAGACGGCCCGACTGCGGTCGAGTACGCCGTGATGCTCGCCTTGATCATCATTGTCTGCTTGACGGCCATTAGCTCCGTCGGCACCAACGCCCGCAACACCTTCTCGAACGTCGCCGCTTCGCTGGCCGCTTCGAGCTAGTGTTCACCGGGTCGATTTCGGCGCCGACCTAGGCATCGCAATCCATGGCCCCTCGAGGCTGTCCTGGTCTCGAGGGGTCAATTGCGCTTGCGGACTGGCGGCGCGCGAAAGCAACACAGCGAGGCGCCTGATGTTTCCTATCCACTCCGCCGACATGCTGGCCGCCGCCGGCCAGTCGCTGATCTGGATCGTTACCGCCGTGGTCGCTCTGATCGGTTTTCTGTTGCAATCCCGCGCCTGAGTCGGCCGGCGCGACCTACATTTCAAAAACTCAACTTACCTGGCAGTTCCGAGGAGCATGCGATGAGCGGTTGCGAGACGTTGGCAAGAGGCCTGGCCGAAAACTGGCACGTCTGGGTGGTGAGCGTCGTCCTGGTGGTCGCCGCGGTCATCGACGGCTACAAGCTCAAAGTCCCCAATTGGCTCACCTTTCCCATGATTATCTCGGGCTGGCTCTATAGCGTCCTGTTCTATGGCTGGGCCGGATTGGGCTGGAGCCTCTGCGGCACCGCCGTCGGCCTGGGCTTGTTGCTGCCGGCCTACGCCATTGGCGGCATGGGCGCGGGAGATGTCAAACTGCTCGCCGGCGTCGGCGCTTGGGTCTGGGGAACCGTCACTTTTCAGGCCTTCTGCGTCTCCGCCGTGGTCGGCGCCGTCATCGCGGTCGGCATGATCGTCTGGACGCGCGGCATCGCTCGCCATCGCGATCAATTCCTGGTGATCTTGAACGAGATAGTCACCATCCGAGATCCCAACCAACTGGCGGCCATCGCCGCCGAGCGCAAACCGAGCATGCTCTTGCTCCCCTATGGCATTCCGATTGCCATCGGCGCCATCAGCTATTTTGCCTGGATGGGAATGCTGCTATGAGCCGCCAGCATCGCGCTGCCAGCGGCCGCGCGGTTGTATCCAGGCGAACCAGTCAGACTCTAACGACCCGACTCGGCCGGTTAGAGAACCCCTTCCAAGCGTGCCGAAAACAACGACGGCGTGCATCGATCGTCAAGTTTGCGATCGTTGCGCCCGTCGTGTTCTTGTTGACCTTCGCAGCGTTCGAGCTCGGTCGCATGCCCAGACTCCTGCAAGCGCGTGACAACGCCCGGCGCGAGGTTCGCCGGCCAGGCGTTCTCGGCGCCGACCTGGCGCTCGTCCGTTCGCGCCCGGCTTCGGTTTCGAGTCCGGCATCCAATACGCGAAATCGACATAACCCGGCCGAGTCCGGCGTCGGCCACTTATTTCAGTTTCAACGCGGTTGCCGTCCCGGCTGGTTTGAATCAAGTGATCCAAGTGACATCGCCAATATCGTTAGCGTAAAGGCAACTTGCGCCGCTGCGACCGCAAGCCAGCATCGCGCAATTTAATCATTACTACCGTTCGAAATGGCGCTCCGAGCGGGCGCGACCCACTTCGCTCTGAGCTGGCCTGGAGAAGTTAGATGCGTCCAAAAACGCTGGTCCTCTTCGCCTTGGCGCTGGGCTGCGGCTCGGTTGCCGCCATTGGCATCAATCAATTGCTGGCCAACCGCAACCTGCCTGCGGCCGCCCACATCGACACCGTGCCGATCATCGTGGCGATGGCCGACGTCGGCATGGGCGAAATTGTTCCGCCCGAGTCGGTCAAGTTGGAGAATTGGCCCAAGGACAAATTGCCGCCGGGCGCGATCTCGTCGCTCGACACCCTTAAAAACCGTCGCACCCGCGTCAAACTGTTCACCGGCGAGCCCATTCTCGAAGCCAAGTTGATGGGCGTGGATGACGAAACGGCCTCGGCCGCCCAGTTCATTCCCAAGGGATATCGCGTCGTCGCGGTCAAGGTCGACGACGTGAGCGCCGCCAACAGTCTGATCAAGCCCGGCGATCGCGTCGACGTGCTGGTGCATCTCCGCGCGAATCCCGGTGGCGGCATCACCGAAACCCGCACCATCACGCTCCTGCAAGACATCAAGGTCTTCGCCGTCAACGACCTGTTTCACAACAACGCGGAGGCCGATGCCAATGTCGCCGCGCGGACCGTTTCGCTGTTGGTCACGCCGGAGCAAGCCGAGTTAGTAACGCACGCCACCGAACAAGGTGTCATCCGCCTGGTCATGCGCAGCGTCGACGACGACGAGCATCCCGACACGCCGGGCGCCGACCAGAGCATGTTGCTCGGCATCGCCAATCACGGCGACCGCGAGCATGAGGAGCAGCAAGCGACCGACGATCTGAACGCCTTGTTAAACAAGGACAAACCGGCGCCACCAGTCGAACCCGTAGTGCAGGCGCCGCTGGGCGATTCATGGCGCATGCTTCTCATCGAAGCCGATAAGGCGCATGAGGTGCAGTTTGCCGATGCTACGCGACCGCCAACATCGATCACCGACATCGATTCGGTTGATGCGATGCCGGCGGCCGGACCGCTGCCGCTAGATGCCCCGGCCGACGGCGATGCCGAAGCTGTCGACCAGGCCCCAGATAGCGGCGAATGGAACGAGCCTGAGTCGGAGTCCGAAGACGGGGGCGCAGCCGAGTCGGACGCCGAGGATCAAGGAGCAGAAAAAACTTCCGCCGCAGACGAAAACATGGGCAATAATTAAGAAGACCACAAGCCCTCGCATCTCCCACCAGTTCGCAGTGCCGCACGCTTGGCGGAACTGAGAACTGGCAGCCGCCCCGCAAGCGGCACGGATGGGAGATCGAGAAAAACGGAACACGCAAGGAAGTTCACGGATGTTTAATTTCCGCCCCTGCCGGGCTGGCTTTGGCCTGCCTCTCTACGCCGCGCTGGCGCTTGCCCTCGTCGCCAGCCCCTCGCGAGCTCAAACGCTCGAGCTCCCTTCGATCGTCCATAAGGTGACGCAAACTCACGACCGCGTCGACATGGTTGTGAACACCAGCCGTCACTTGGTCATGGACAAGAAGATTCCGCAGGCCCAGGTGAGCAACCCGGAGATCGTCGCGGTCACGCCGCTCTCCGCCAACAAGATTCAAATCGCCGCCAAGAAACCCGGCGTCACCCAAGTCAATCTGTGGGACGAAGACAACCAGGTCTACACCGTCGATGTGGTGGTCTTCGCCGACGCGCAAGAGTTGACGCTGCTGCTCAAGTCGCAATTCCCCAAGGCCGCGCTGCAGGTCATCCCGCTGGCCAACAGCGTGCTCATCACCGGCTATGTGGATAACCCGGACGAAATCACCAAAATCACCGAAATCGCCCAGGACTATCACCCCAAGGTGCTCAATCAGGTGCGCGTCGGCGGTGTGCAACAAATCTTGCTCTATGTCCGCGTGATGGAAGTCTCCCGCACCGATCTGCGCCAGTTGGGTATCGACTGGGCCGTTTTCGGCGGCAACTCCATTATCGCCTCGGGTGTGAGCGGTTTGATTCAAGCGGCCAGCTCGCAAACGCAAACCATCGCCGCCAGCGGCGGCCAAACCTTGGCCCTCGGCGTTTTTCAAGGCGCCAGCCGCATCGATGGTCTGCTCCAGGCCCTCCGCCAGAACGATCTGCTCAAGATCGTCGCCGAGCCCAATCTGGTCTGCGTCAGCGGACGGCCCGCCTTCTTCAATGTTGGCGGCGAGTTCCCGATCTTGGTCCCGCAAAGCCTGGGCACGGTCTCGATTCAATACAAGAAGTTCGGCACGCAACTCGACTTTGTGCCGATTGTGCTCGGAAACAACCGCATTCGGCTCGAAGTGCGGCCCCGCGTTTCCGAGGTCGATCCCACGCGTAGCGTCACCATCAACGGCACTACCGTCCCGGGTTTGCGCGTGCGAGAAGTCGAGACGGGCGTCGAGATGCGCGCCGGCGAAACGCTGGCCATCGCGGGCCTTGTGCAGCAGCGTACCGAAGCCCAAAAACGCGGCCTCCCCTGGCTTAGCGACATCCCCTATGCCGGCGCCATCTTCCGCGTGACACGCGAGCAAGTGCAGGAAATCGAAACCCTCATCATGGTCACGCCGCAATTTGTCGAGGCCATGGAGTGCCACGAGGTTCCGCCGGGCGGTCCGGGGCTGGCCACCTGCTCTCCCAACCATTGCCAACTCTGGTGTCAGGGTCGCATCGAAGTGCCCTGCAATGGCGAAGGCAGCGGTGGCGGCGATTGCCCAAACTGCCAGGCCAACGGCGACGACTTGTTCCATGGTGGCGGCGGCATGAGCATGGGCGCCGGCACAATGGAAGGGGGCGCGGGGCTTCCCGCGGGCGCTACCATCATCGACGAGCATGAGCTGATTGGCCCCGCGCCAGGTCGGCCCACCCCCGCCGAGCCGATACCTGCTCCACAAGCCACGCCACGGAGTCCGGCCGCGCCAGTTCCGCCGCCTCCCAGCGCCGCCGCTCGTCGGCCGGTGGAAACTCGCCCGTTCGCGACCGACCAGTTGAAACCGTTCCCTGCTTCGCCCGCTGGCAACGTGGCGCCAACGGCGGCCCCGCGCGTGCTTCCCGCATCGAGCCGTCGCCAACCGCTGGGCGCGCAACTTTCCGGTCCGGCAATCGCCGGCGTCGCTAACTCTCGTCCGGCGCAACCCACACAGGCGCCGCGGCGACCAGCCACCGCGGCCGAGAGCGAAGTTCGCTTCAAATCGCCTGCGGTTCCCGGCGGCCAACAGCAAACGTCGCGCAGGCCGTATAGTCAGTCCAACCCGCCCGGGCTGATCGGACCTTCGGGGGCCGCTGCGGACAATTGATCGGACCCGCGTATCGATTTTTCAGCGGCGCTCAGCGGCAAGCGTCCAATCGCGCCCTATCGTTGAGTATCCGTCCCAATCCGTGCCGCCCCTGGCGCGCGACAATGCCGACGGCGCCCCGCCCCACGGCCCGCCACCATGAAGAACATTCTTCGCCTCGCCATCGCCGATCCGGTCGACTCCACGCGCAACGCCATCAAGGCCACGCTGTTGGGCATGGATTCTGTTTGGCTGGAGGCGGAATGTTCGCGCTATGAGTTCTTCGCCGACGTCGTTGGCCAAACCAAGCCCGACATCGGCATCGTCGCCATCGATCATGCGCCCGAGAAGGCGCTGCAATTAGTTAGCCGCCTGACGCGCGAGCATCCGCAGTGCAGCGTGTTGGTGATCAGCTCATCCACCGATTCCAGTTTGATCCTGCAGGCCATGCGCGCCGGCGCCAAGGAGTTCTTGGCCCATCCCGTGCGCCTCGATGACCTCGTTGCTGCGCTGGAGCGCATCAGCAGCCAACGCGTGAGCAAGAGCGGCGGCGCCACACGCGGCTGCCAGGTGATCGCCCTGGCCGGCGCCACCGGCGGCGTTGGCAGCACCAGCCTCGGCGTCAACCTGGGCTGTACGCTCGCCCAAAACCCAAATCACTCCGTGGTGCTGGTCGACCTCGATCTCGCCCTCGGCGACGCCGACGTCTTCCTCGATGCCATCCCCGATTACACGCTCTTCGACGTCGCGCAGAATGTCGAACGGCTCGACTTTTCCCTGTTGAAGCGTTCGCTCACCAAGCATTCGTCCGGGCTGTTCTTGCTGCCGCGTCCCGTGCAAATGGAAGACGCCGCGCTCATCACGCCAGAAGACCTCAAGCGCGTCATTGGATTGCTGAAGGCCACCTTCACGCACCTGTTGCTCGACCTGTCGAAGGCATATAGCCCCATCGACCGCATGGCCATGCAAATGGCCGATCATGTGATGGTCGTGACGCAACTCGACTTGCCCTGCCTGCGCAACGTGGTGCGCTTGATGACGTCGTTCGTCGAACTGGAAGGCGTGCACGACAAGGTGAAGATCGTGGTGAATCGCTTTGGGCTAGAGGCGGGCCACATCAGCCTGAAGAAGGCGCAAGACACCATCGGCCGAGAGATCTTCTGGAAGCTGCCCAACGACTACCGCACCATGGTCGAGGTGCGCAACAACGGCGTGCCGCTTATCGAACAGGCGCCCAAAGCGAAAATCACTCAATCCGTTCTGCAACTGGCCGACCTGCTGTCTGGCAAGGAAGTGAGCGCCGACGAACCCGTCGACGTCAACAAGACCGGCCTCTCCAAGTTGTTGGGCGGACTTTGGACCGCCAAAGCGGCTGGCGCCGCGACGCCCCCCGCCAAGTCGCCATAACGGCGTCCCGCGGTCGTAAATCGAACCGTGGCCAGCGGATCGCCCGATTTTTCGGGCTGTTGACTTTCCGCGACGCGCGCCAGGCGTGACCTATGCTTTCAGTGTCCGGGCGATCTGCGACCGCGCCCTGCGCTGGCCGCCGCCCAGACCATGCCCTCGACCCCCTCCCACTGCTGAGCGACCGCCATGGCCAAGATGTTGGCTCCCTCCGGACGAACCACCGACAAGGCCTCGGAAAACGAGTTTGAAGATCTCAAACGCGGGATCCACAGCAAACTGGTCGACAAGCTCGATCTGTCCAAAGTCGGCGACTTGGCCGGCGACGTGTTGCGGCGCGAGATTCGCTTGGTCGTCGAACACCTCTGCGACAGTCAAGACACATTGCTCAATCGCTCGGAACGCGAGCGGTTGATCGACGAAGTGCTCGACGAGACCTTTGGCCTGGGACCCTTGGAGTTATTGCTCAAAGACAGCACGATTAGCGACATCCTGATCAATGGTCCCAAGAACATCTATGTCGAACGGCGCGGCAAGTTGGAAAAGACGGCCGTGCAGTTTCGCGACAACAATCACCTGATGCAGATCATCGATCGCATTGTGTCCAAGGTCGGCCGGCGCGTCGACGAAGTCTGCCCCATGGTCGACGCGCGGCTCCCCGACGGCTCCCGCGTGAACGCGATCATTCCGCCGCTGGCGCTCGACGGCGCCTCGGTCTCCATTCGCCGCTTTGGCGCTAACCCGCTTAAGCTCGAAGACTTGCTCAACTACAAAGCCTTCACGCCGGAGATGGTGATGCTGCTCGAAGGCTGCATCAAAGCCCGGCTCAACATGATCATCTCGGGCGGTACCGGCTCCGGTAAGACGACCCTGCTCAACACGCTTTCCAGCTTCATTCCCAATACCGAGCGTATCGTCACCATCGAGGACGCCGCCGAACTCCAATTGCAGCAAGATCACGTGGTGCGGCTAGAAACGCGCCCGCCAAACATCGAAGGCAAGGGCGCCGTCACCGCCACCGACCTGGTGAAAAACGCCCTGCGTATGCGGCCCGAACGCATCATCATCGGCGAATGTCGCGGCGCCGAAACGCTCGACATGCTCCAGGCCATGAACACCGGTCACGAAGGCTCGCTCACCACGATCCACGCCAATACGCCGCGCGACGGCATCGCTCGCGTCGAAACCATGATCATGATGGCCGGCTTTGAGTTGCCGCTCAAAGCCATGCGTCAGCAAATCGCCAGCGCTGTCGACCTCATTATCCAGGCCAACCGTCTCCAAGGCGGCTCGCGCAAAATCACCCACATCACCGAGGTGGTGGGCATGGAGCAAGACACCATCGTCATGCAAGACATTTACCACTTCGACCAGTCCGGCATCGACGAATCGGGTCGGGCCCGCGGGCGGTTTGTCTCCACTGGCATCCGACCCACGTTCATGGACCGACTGGAGAGCGCCGGCGTCCGTCTACCCGCCAGCGCCTTCCGCCAACGCGTCATGATGGAAGACTAAACAGCCTCCACCGCACGATTTGCCGCAACAGCGAGAGTCGACTCATGAGTCCCATGCTCATTTCCATCTGCGTCTTTGTCGGCGTGGCCGCGCTCATTGTCGCGGTGGCCGTGCTCCTCCGCGACAAAAACGACAACAAGGTCGAAGACCGCCTGGCCCTCTTGATGGGCAATGGCATGTTGCCCGGCAAGGACAACAAGCCCAAACCCACCCTGTTGGCCGAGCCGATGGATGGGGGCGAAGACTTTTTTCAATCCTTGGTCAAGCGCTTCGCTCGGCTCAAATTGCTCTTCGAGCAGGCCGACACCAAGATGACCCCCTTGCAGTTCTTCGTCATCTCCGGCGGTCTGGCCGCCGCCGGCGCGCTGGCCGCCATGGCCTTGGGCGGCTTGATCGCCGTCGTGCCCGCCGCACTGGGGTTGTCGGTGATGCCGTTGGTCTGGCTCATGTATCGCCGTTCCAAGCGGCTCAAGATGTTCGCCACTCAGCTTCCCGACGCCTTGGAACTCATCAGCCGCGCCCTGCGCGCCGGCCATAGTTTGTCCGCCGGTTTCAACCTGGTGCAGGAAGAAATGCCCGCGCCCATCGGCACCGAACTCGGTCGCGTGTTCGAAGAGCAGAACCTCGGCATTCCCCTGGACGAAGCGCTTTCCAATCTCACCGACCGCATTCCGAATCTCGATCTCAAGTTCTTTGCCACCGCGGTGATCCTGCAGCGCCAGACCGGCGGCGATCTCGCCGAAATCCTCGATAAGATTGGCAGCCTCATCCGCGAACGCTTCAAAATCTGGGGACAGGTGCAGGCCCTCACCGGCGAAGGTCGCTTGTCGGGCGTCGTCCTCTTGGCCTTGCCGCCGCTCTTGTTCGTCGCGGTCTTCCGCTTGAATCGCGAGTACATCATGGCCCTGTTCACCGATCCTATGGGCAAAAAGATGCTGGCGGTCGCCATTGTGATGCAATTGCTCGGCGCGCTGGTCATTCGCAAAATCGTCAACATCAAGGTGTGATGCCGTGATACTGGCCTCGCTTATCAATTTCGAATCGTTGGTCCCCTTCGCGGTGTTTGGCTTGTTTGCCGCCGTCGCCTGGGGAGTGCTCGACATGCTGGCGTCCGGCCGCTCGCGCGCCTCTGAACGCTTGGATGAGATCAAGCATCCGCAATCGCGCAAGCGCGGTGAAGAAGGCAAGCGCGCCGACAAGATGACCAAACTCTTGGAGAAGGCCAGCCCCGCGCTCGCCAAGCCGCTCCAGCCCAAGAACGAATTGGAAGTCGGCAAACTCAAAGCCAAGCTGAGCGCCGCCGGATTCCGCGGCGAGTCCGCCGCCAGCGTCTACCTCGGCCTCAAGTTCGCCGGCCTGATCGGCGGCCTCGTGTTCGGCAGCTCGATCATGGTCGCCAGTCTCGGCGTCACTCAACGCAGCATGACCAGCTCGATCGTGATCGCCGGGCTCTGCTTCTACCTGCCCGATCTGATCACCTTTCTGGTTCGCAGGAGCCGCCAACAGGCCATCTTTCTCGGTCTTCCGGACTGTCTCGACCTGCTCGTGGTGTGCGTTGAAGCCGGCTTGGGGCTCGACCAGGCCATGCGCAAGGTAAGCGAGGAAATGAAGGGCAACGCCCCCGTGATTTGCGAGGAGCTGTCGCTCTGCAACTTCCAGTTGCAAATGGGGCGTGCCCGCTCCGAGGTGCTTCACGAACTCGGCGTGCGCACCGGCGTCGACGATCTGCGCTCGCTGGCGGCCATTTTGATTCAAGCCGACAAGTTCGGTTCGAGCATCGCCCAGGCGCTGCGGGTCCAAAGCGATTCGATGCGCACCCGGCGCCGCCAATTGGCCGAGGAAAAAGCCGCCAAAACCGCCGTCAAACTGATCTTCCCGCTGGTGCTGTTCATCTTTCCGGGCATTTTCGTGATCCTGGTCGGCCCGGCCGCGATCACCATTGTTCGCGACATGTTCCCCATGATGAGCGGCTCCTGAACCGGCGTTTGCCCTGGGGCGCCTACTGAAAAGCTCGCCGCGAGTTTGCCAGTCAGGCAAACTGCGCCTAGCGCGCCAGTGCTAGCACCAGACTGCCGCGCCGCATGGCCGATATCCGATTGTGGCGCCATTTAGCGCATGCGCCAGCCGCCGCGCGCTACAGGGGATCGAGTAGTTCATCGGGTAAGCAAAATGCGAGTCTTTCTCCCACTCACGTTGCTGATCACCTTCGGCCTGCTGTCGACGCATTCCGCCGCTGCCAGCGATTGGTCGCGCCGCGCCAAGCTCAAATTCGAAGCCTGGAAGGCCGAGTGCCATCACGCCTGGCATATGAACAACATTTGGCCAGAGCCATACATCGCTCCCGATCGAGCCGCCTGCCGCGCGCCGTTCGAGGTCATGGTGGCGCAGGGCTGGCAAGAGCAAAACACCCTCACCGACGATCATTTCGAACACGACAAGGCTCAGCTCTCTGAAACCGGTCGCCTCAAGGTCGCCGATATTCTCATCAACTCGCCAGAACAAAACCGCACCATCTTCGTCGAGCGCGTGTGGGAAGGTCCCGCCACCGAGGACCGTATTCGCGAAGTCCAAAAATTCGTGGCCCAGCGCTTGCCAGAGGCTGGCATGGTGCAAGTCGAAGAAACCATTCGCCGCCGGCCCACGATGTCGGGCGAGTACACAGACAACGTGCTTCGCGGCTATCAGGCCTCGCAACCCACCCCGCGCCTACCCGGCGCCGGCGGCAGCGCCGGCGGCAGTTCGGCCACTGCGGGCGACACCAATTAATAACGCGCAGTCGCCAACTGGTTGAACATCGCAACTCGTTGCCTACCAGAGAGAAAGATTCCAACCCGCGCACTGCTGGTTTGACAGCAGCCAGCTCCCTCTCATAGACTGACGCGAGTCCCGAACCAATTCGGCTATGGCAGCCCCCTCGAGCGCACTCGAAGCTCGCAGGGGGCTTTTTTTTGGCCCCGCCGAAATCGCGGACAGTTTGCAAGTCGCCAGCTAGAGTTCGCCGCCCGCTTCCCCAGGGGGAAACGCGAGCGGAGCAGGAGAAGAATGTATGCCGTCCGTATTGGTCATTGACGACGACACAGCCGTCCAGCGTATTTTCAGTCGTATCTTTGAAGGCACCGATGTGCGCGTCCTCACCGCCGGCAACGCCGCCGCTGGCGTCGATCGCGTCGTCCAGTGCCACCCCGACGCCGTCATTCTCGACATCATGTTGCCCGATGCCGACGGCCTCGACACCTTTCAGCGCATCCAGGCCCGCGATTCCAAAGTACCAGTGATTTTCATCACGGCGGGCGGCACCAGCGACACCGCCATCGAGGCGATGAAACTCGGCGCCTTCGACTATCTGCTCAAGCCGCTAGATTTTGTCCGCGTCCGCGAGTTGATGTCGCAGGCGTTTCAAATTCGCCGCTTCATGAATGTGCCGGTCGGCGTCGGTTCGCCCGGCGACGCGGTCGTGCCCGACGGCGATCACATGGTCGGTCGCTGCCTGGCGATGCAAGACGTGTACAAGGCGATTGGCCGCGTAGCGCCGCAGAATGTCACCGTGCTGATTCGCGGCGAAAGCGGCACCGGCAAGGAGTTGATCGCGCGCGCCATCTACCAGCACGGTCCGCGCGCCTCGGGCCGGTTTCTGGCGGTCAATTGCGCCGCGATTCCCGAGTCGTTGCTGGAAAGCGAACTGTTTGGCCACGAAAAAGGCTCGTTCACCGGCGCCGATAGTCGCCGGATCGGCAAGTTCGAGCAGTGCAACGGCGGCACTCTGTTTCTCGACGAAGTGGGCGACATGACGCCGCTGGTGCAAAGCAAGTTGCTCCGCGTGTTGCAGGAGCAGCGATTCGAGCGCGTCGGCGGCAATGAGACGATTCAAACCGACGTGCGGATCATCGCCGCGACCAATCGAGATCTCGAGAAGATGGTCGATCGCAGCGAGTTTCGCGCCGACCTCTACTATCGTCTGAACGGCTTTGCCATCAAGTTGCCGCCGCTCCGCGAGCGGCCAGAGGACATCTCCGTTCTGCTGCATCACTTTCTTCGCAGCTTCAATCAAGAACTCGGACGCGACGTGCGCGAGATTGCCCCCGCCGCGCTCGAGACGCTCATCGAGTATCGTTGGCCCGGCAATATTCGCGAACTGCAAAGCGTGCTCAAGCAGGCCTTGCTGCAAACCACCGGACCCGTCCTGCTCGCCGAGTTCCTGCCTCCCGAGGTCCGCGCCGGTGGACGAGCCAGCGCCGCGTCTAGCGATCACCGCGAAGCATCGAGCGCTTCGACGCTCGAGCGCTTTGTCGACGAACGTCTGCACTCCGGCTCCGAAGACCTCTACTCCGAAACGCTCGCCCTCATGGAGCGCGCCGTCATCACCCGCGTGCTGCGCCACACCGGCGGCAATCAGTCGTGGGCGGCTAAAATCCTCGGCATCACCCGCGGCAGTCTGCGCAACAAGATCCGGCTGCTCCGCATCAGCATCGACCAGGTCGTAACCGTCGACGAAGATGCTGAGATCGAATCCGACTCCGTGGAGTTTTCAACCGCGCATTGACTCGCGCGATGCCTCGCGTGGCGTGGCCGGGTCTGGCCTCGCCACGCATGTGCTGGATTAACTCTCCCGCAACGCCACCGGCTCGGCGCCGGCCTCTTCCAGCACCTGCTGCGCGATCGCCAGCGGCGGCCCCGGATGGTCTTCCGTCACCTCGGCGGCCACTAGGATGCGCCCCTGCGCCACGGCCTGGTCATAGTAATCCGCCAGTTCTCTCTCGATGCCCCGCGTCATCATCGCGCCGATCAGCCCCCCCACAATGCCGCCCGTCCAGGCAGCCACGCCGCCGGCGGCCAACAGCGCAATGCCCCCGGTGGCGGCGACGCCCGCCAGCACGACAAATCCACCGAGCGCCGCGCCAATCACCCCGCCAGCCGTCGCAGCGGCCGCCGTGTGCGCGCCCGCTTCGTCTTGATGTTCAAACTCGTGAAACGGAGCCTCCTTGCGCGCATCGGAAGAAATCACCGTAATCTGGTCGCGATGATATCCCGCCGTGAGCAGTCCGCTCACGGCGCGATCCGCGTCCGCAATCGTGGAGAAGATACCCACTCGAATCGGAAGCTCGGTGTTCGCGCTCTGCGGCGCGGGCGTGGCATGCGTGGTCATCGTCATCTCTCCTCGTCAGTGATTCCGCGGCTTCGCTTCGCCGAGTCAGCGCCCAAAGCCGATTGCCAACTCTCCCTGGCGACCCAGTTCTTGGCTACAACCTCGGCGCGCGGCCCGAAACGCCTGAACTCGGCTGCGTCGCGCGGTTTCGTGTGTGCATGACCAATACACACTCCAGCGGTGCGAAATGCGTGCCAAAATGCGCAAGTCCCGGCCGAGAGATAGGTATTCTGCCGGCGCGAAATCGCAGCCAAGCACACAGTACACGGTCCGCGTGGTTCGGCTCCGCTCAGCACGCGCGATCCGCAATCGGTCTGTTAGACCTCGCAGGACTCGAACTTGTCCGCGTCGACTTCGGCGTCGGCCGGTCGATTCACACCCGGACCATCTTCCGCGTACCAGCGGTCGAGCACGGTGCGCCATTCCCCCGCGCCGCGCACCGAGATGAACGCCGCGCGCACCTCGCGATACTGCGGATGCAAGCGCGCGTATTTGATGCCAAACTTCCGCATCATGCGTCCGCATTTATCGGCGCCATACAACTCGTCGGCGATCGAGTAATGCTCGGCAATTACGTCGCGCTGCTCCCACACGGTGGGGGGCGGCGGCAGCGGCAAGCCCGCTGCCAGCGCTCGCGCCTGCGCAAAGATCCACGGGTTGCCAATCGCTCCCCGCGCCGCCGTGACGCCATCCACGCCCGTCTCACGCATCATGTCGAGGCAGTCTTGCGCCGCGAACAAATCCCCGCTCCCCAGCACCACGCGCGCGCCCGCGTGCCGCTTCACCTCGCTCAAAAACGACCACCGACTCGGGCCGATATAGCGCTGCTCCACGGTGCGCCCATGCACCGTGATCGCCGCCACCCCGCGGGCAAACGCGCCGTCGAAGATCGTGTAAAACTTGTCGCGGCTCGCCGCGCTGTCGTCGATGCCGCGCCGCATCTTCACCGTCACCGGAATCGCGGCCGGCAACACATCGCGCACGCGCGACACAATCTCCAGCGCCGTCGCCGGCTCGCTCAACAGAAAGCCCCCTCGGCAGCGACCCAGCACTTTGCGCACCGGACAGCCAAAGTTGATGTCGATCACGTCAAAGCCCGCCGTCGCCAATCGCAGCGCTGCCTCGCCAAACTGGCTTGGCTCGGCGCCCATCAGTTGGCCCGCCACCGGGTGTTCCTCGGCGACCACTTCCAGCCGCTTCAGCCCTTTCTTCTTGGCCTCCACCACCAGTTTGTCGACCATCACCTCGCACAACGTGTAATCCGCCCCGTGCCGCCGCGCGATCAACCGCATCGCCCGATCGCTATAGCCCGATAGCGCCGCCTGCACGATCGGAAAGCCAATGCTTAAGTTGCCAATGCGCAGCGGCGCCAACCGGTATGGCGCGCTCTCGGTGGCGTTACTCAAAATGCCTTGCGTCGGGCCGCAATCGGCGGTCGCCATGTTGGATTCTCGATCGTTCATCGTCCGCTCATCATCACGGCGTGCATACTTGGCCCCTGCGCGCGGTCGGAAACCTTCATTCTATTCCGCTTCGTGGACGCTGGCCGCGCTCCGCTTGAGCACCGGACAGACATCGAGCCACTCCCGACCGCGCTCGGCCATCCATGCTTGTCCCCCCAGTGGCCCCCACAACCCCGGCTCGTACGTCTCCACTGGCGGCAAATGCTGTTGTTGCCAGGCGGCCAGGATCGGGTCGACGATGCCCCACGCCAATTCCACTTCATCACTCCGCGCAAACAGGCTCTGATCGCTTGCCAGCACGTCGAGCAGCAAGCGTTCGTAAGCGTCGGGCATCTCCCCTCCAAACGCGCTGTCGAAGCGAAAATCTAACTGAGTCAGCCGCATCTGCATATCGCTGTTGGGCACCTTCGTCTGAAAGTAAAGCTGCATCCCTTCGGCGGGTTGAATATGGATCACCAGCCGGTTGGCCTCATGATGGCGCTTCTTCGCGCCGTCGAACATCTGATGTGGCGGCTGCCGAAACTGAATGACGATCTGCGTGGTGCGGCACGACATGGCCTTGCCGCTGCGCAAATAAAACGGCACCCCCTGCCAGCGCCAATTGTCGATCGCCAACTCCACCGCGGCGAACGTGGCCGTTTGGCTGTTGGGCTTCACCTGCGGCTCGGCCAGATAGCCATCGTATTGGCCGCGCATGGTGCGCGTCGCCACTTCTTCGGCCGTCATCGGCCGAATCGCCTCTAAGACCTTCACCTTCTCGTTGCGCACCAGATCGGCCGAAATGCGCGCCGGCGCCTCCATCGCCGTGGTAGTCAGCAGTTGCAACAAGTGATTCTGGAACATGTCGCGCATCACGCCGGCGGTGTCGTAGTATCCCGCCCGCCGCCCGACTTTCACTTCCTCCGCCGCGGTGATCTGTACATGGTCGATGAAGTTGCGGTTCCAGACTGGCTCGAAGATCGCGTTGGCAAAGCGAAACACCAAAATGTTCTGCACCGTCTCTTTGCCCAGGTAGTGATCGATGCGATAAATCTGCCGCTCGCCAAACTCCTGATGCAGCGCTCCGTTCAACCGGCTGGCGCTGGCCGCGTCGGTCCCAAACGGCTTTTCGACCACGATCCGCCGCGATGCGTCGCGCGGCTTCGCCAGGCCGCTGACGCCTAACGCCTCGATCGCCGGCTCAAAGAAGCGCGGCGCCGTCGCCAGGTAATACACCCGCGTGGTGTCCGCCGACTCGTTTTGCTTCAAGAACTCCCCCAGCCGCGAAAAATCTTGTTCGTGGCCGATGTCTCCCGCAAAGTAATAAAGCTGTCCCGCAAACGCCTGCCACTTCGCCGCGTCGAACGCGTCGGCCAGATACTTCGCCGTCGACTGGCCTAGCTCGGCGCGCCAGGCGTCGTGCGAGTATTCGGTGCGCGAGAAGCCCACAATCCGCGTGTCGGCCGGCAGCCGCCCTTGAGCAAACAACTTGTACAGCGCCGGAATCAGCTTGCGGCTCGTCAAATCCCCCGACGCGCCAAAAATCACGATCGAATAACCCATGGCCAGCCGCTCCCGCTGATTCGGTTTCCTGTCGCTCCCGGTCAGATTCTACCGGCGTTGGCGTGTTCGTAGAACCAGTCGCGCCGCTCCAGATCGTTTGGCGGCGCCGCGGTCCGGCGCTGCCGCTCTTGCAAGCAGATCTCTGCCGCGCCGCAACTCCGCGCTCCGCTATAATGTCTCTCGCCGTTTGCTTACATCATGGAATTCCCCAAATGTCCGACTACGATCCCCTCTATCTCAAAGGCATCGCCTACTTCAACGATTGCGAGTTCTTCGAGGCGCATGAGGCCTGGGAAGAGTTGTGGACCGATTACCACGGCCCGGGGCGCAAGTTCTATCAAGGGCTCATCCAGGCCGCCGTCGCCTTGCATCATTTCGGCAACGGCAATATTCGCGGCGCCCGCAAACTCAACGAGAGCTATCGCCGCTACCTGGTGGTCTTTGGCCCCTGGTTCGAAGGACTCGATGTCGATGAGTTTATCGCCAAGATGGATCGCTGCTTCGAACACGTCGCCGCCTCCACCGAAGAATTCCCCCGCATCGAAATCGATCCCGAATTGATTCCCGAGATTCATCTCGAACCCACCCACCAATAGTCGCTGGCCGCGCGCAACTGTCAGGAGCCGGTCCATGTCCATGATGCCCGCCGAGGATTTCGACGAGTCAAAGTTCTCGGGCAAGGTCCGCTTGTTTCCGCTGCCGAACCTGGTCCTGTTTCCGCATGTGCTGCAACCGCTGCACGTCTTCGAGCCGCGCTATCGAGAGTTGATGACCGACGCGCTGGCCGACGACCGGCTCATTGCCCTGGCCGTCTTGGCGCCGGGTTGGCAAGCCGATTACGAAGGCCGGCCCCCCGTCCATCCTGTCGGCTGCCTGGGACGCGTCATGACAAGCGCGAAACTCGACGACGGCCGTTTCAATCTTTTGCTCGCCGGTGTGCGGCGCTTTCGTTTGGTGCAAGAGCAGCCATCAGACAAGCTATATCGTGAGGCGCGCGTGGAGTTGATCGAGGATGAATACGCCATCGAACTGGCGGGGGCCCGCGATCGGCTAGCGCGCATGCTGCTCGACGCTTTCCAACGGTTTCTCAGCCGGCAGGGAGAAGTCGCGGCGGGTGTGCAAAGCGCCATTACCGAAAGTCTGCCGCTGGGCACGCTCACCGATCTGTTTGCGTACGCCGCGCCCATGACCCTGGAAGACAAGCTGGCCCTGCTTGCCGAGCCCAGAGTCGACGCCCGCGCCGTGTCGTTGCTCGAGCGCTTTGCCGCCACCAACACGATGGACGGCGACAAGTTTCCGCCCGATTTCAGTCTCAATTGACAGGCGTCGTCCAGGCAGTTGTTCATTGAGCGTATGCGAACCGCGCGGCTCGCGGCGCGGCGCCAAGGGTTAGCCACGCCTGTTTTGGTCCCCAGTCAACTTGCGGGCGGGTTGTCGGCCCAAGCCAGGCGGCTAAAGTGGAGGTGGCTGGCAGAGCGACCGTGCCGCGCGGCGCGCAGGTCGCGGCCTTTCCCAGAAAGACTTTCCAGGTCCGCAATGAGTTCAACCGAGCGATTCCGATCCGTGGACAATGGCAGCCTCGACGACGAGGCGGGCGATACGCCCCCGTCGCCGACTTCTCCGGTCGACCTGCCGAGGATTCAACGCGCCGTGCGCGAGATTCTGGCCGCCGTCGGCGAAGATCCCGATCGCGAGGGGCTGCGCGAAACGCCGGCCCGCGTCGCGCGCATGTACGCCGAGGTCTTTGCCGGGCTGCATCAAGACCCGCGCGAGCATCTGCAAAAATTCTTTACTGAGAAATATGACGAAGTGGTGCTGGTGCGCGACATCAGCTTCAACAGCACTTGCGAGCATCATCTGCTCCCATTTATGGGACACGCGCATATCGGCTATGTCCCCAACGGCCGCGTGGTGGGCCTGAGCAAGTTGGCCCGCGTGGTTGAGGTAGTCTCCAAGCGACCCCAGGTCCAAGAGCGCATGACCGAGACCATCGCCGACCTCTTGGAACAAGAACTCCAGGTCAAAGGGGTGGCAGTAGTCATCGAGGCCACCCATACCTGCATGACCGTCCGTGGCATTCGCAAGCCGGGCAGTCTCTGCGTCACCTCCTCGATGCGCGGCCTTTTCCGGTCCAATCTCTCCAGCCGCTCCGAGGTGATGACCCTGATTTATGGCGGCGCTCGCGGTTAGCGCGACACGCGCGATAGCACCCCGGAGGGAGGGCTATGCACAATTAATCACCATTGACAAACTAGGCCGCCGGCCAGTCCCAAAAAGCCATGGGAATAGGCGAAGCATTATTTTAGAGGGCGTTGGCAGACCAGCAACGATTTTAGTAGGCGCTGTGGTCGACGGCGCTGTGCGGGTGCGCTGCTGATGCCTTTACAATCACAGCCCGTTCCATGACTGCGAAGGACGTAAAGATGGGAAGTAGGACTTTGACTTCACGATACCCTTGTCAATATCAAAGACAATAACCGACTCGTACTCTTGCGTGTCGCCATTGCACTCACCAACCGGAAGGTGAATTTTTCCAGTGTACCAAGTGGCGACGACAGGAAACTTCCTGCCGGGCAAGAGCGCATCGTCCCTGATTTCCTTTCCATCGATGTGTCCGCTTACTGATTGTAGCAGCAGTTTGCCATTTGTGATTCGCCATTCGGATGTATATCCGCCCCAGTTTGTGCTAGTCGTGACGTCCAGTTTCGGCGGCATGATTTTTCCGGGCGGAAGATCCCCATCTCCGTTGTGCCATAGCCCTAGCATCGGATTCTGAAAAATCACAAATGTATTGTACCCGTATTGGAGCCTATCTGCACGTTGTGGAGTTGCGACTGCAATAGAGACGACGCCCACGAGCAAAGCCACAAGGTGGCTGCCGGTTGCTGTCATTTCAGCTCCTTGCTAGAACCGGTTTCAAAACTTGCGTAAGCAGATGTTGATGCAGGCCAAGAGGATAAAGGCTTGGTAAACGTTGCTGTAGTAGTCGTAGCGGACGACGAGTCGGCGGAAGTTGTGCAGCCAAGCGATC
>JAIBBY010000059.1 GCA_019694455.1 Pirellulales bacterium | reverse complement strand
TGGCGCAGCCGCAGGGGCCGGGGTTTCAGCGGCCGGTTCAGTCGGCGCCTCCGCCGGGGGCGCGGCGGGTGGCGCGGCGGGCTCGACCTCGACCTGCGCAAATGGATCGGCCGGCGTATCGCTCGGCGCCGCCGGCGCATCGGCCGGCGCTTCCATCTCGGGCTCGGTCACCGGTTCGTCCGCGGGGGCGGGTTCCAGCGGCGCTGGCTCCTCGGCCGGCGCAAGCGGGTCTTCGGCCGGCGCGGCCGGTTCATCCGCTGGCGGCGCCGGCTCGTCCGCCGGCATGTCCGGCTCGTCGGCCGGCGCGACAGGCTCCTCAGCCGGCGGCATCGGCTCGACGGCGGGCTCATCGGCCGGAATCGGCATGTCCGTTTCCGACTCCTCTTCGCGAATGGCCTCGTCGGGCGTCAATGGCGCCGGCGGCACCGGAATCGTCACATCGGGCTCAGTGCGGCGAATATCCTCGTAGCGCTCGCGCTGTCGTGTTCGCGATTGTTCCAGCGCTTCCAGTCGCGCTTGGATCCGAAAGTTTTCGATGCGCCGGCGCTGCGTGCCTTGAATGCGCTCCAGCGCTCGGCTGACGTTGTAAAAGTGATCGGCATCCGCCATTTCCATCGCGGCGGCAGTGCGATAGTCATCCTCGGCCTCGTAGTCGCGCCCCATCTGCTCGTAGGCCAGGCCACGGAAGTAATACACGCGCGGATCGCGGCTACCAGCCTGAATAACCTGTGTGAGGGTCTCGAACGCCTTGAACGTGTCGCAGCGAAAATAGGCGTGGACCGCCTGCCCGTAAAGTTCCGAGAGCACGGCGTCTTGCGCCGCCGCGAGCGAAGTACAGGCCAAAGACCCGGCGACCACGAGCGAAAGCAGTAACCGCGACATGTGCGATGACTCCCAGAGGAGAAGCGGCGGGAAATTCATGATGAGCAGCGACGCCAGCGCGGCCCTGAGCCGTTGGCGTAATTTCGATCGTAATTGCCGCCGCCGCGAGCTGGCAAGCTTTGCGCAACCGGCCAGGTCCCCCAAAACTGGGAGAAATAAGACGCTGCCCCGCTGCAATCGGATCAGGCGTTAGAACGCGATCCCCAAGACAGCGATCGGTACCGCGCGCGGCGCTACTTCTCGGCCCCCGTGTCGAGCACGGCCATGAAGGCCTTCTGCGGAATCTCGACGTTGCCGATCGATTTGAGCCGCTTCTTGCCCTCTTTTTGCTTGGCCCACAGCTTGCGCTTGCGGGAGATGTCGCCGCCGTAGCACTTGGCGGTGACGTTCTTGCGCATCGCCGAGATTGTCTCGCGGGCAATGACCCGCGTCCCCACGGCCGCCTGAATCGCCACCTCGAACATGTGCCGGTCGATCTCGGTGCGCAGCTTCTTGACCACGGCGCGGCCACGACGTTCGGCGTCGCGCCGATCGCAGACAATCGATAGCGCGTCGACGCGCTTGCTCGCCACCAAGATGTCGAGCCGCACCAGGTCGGCCGGAAAATACCCCAGCACCTCGTAGTCCATGGTGCCGTAGCCGCGCGTCACGCTCTTCAGCTTGTCGTGCAGGTCGTAGATCACCTCGGCCAGCGGCAAGTCGTAGGTCAGTATCGCGCGGGTGCTCGATAGGTACTCGGTCTTGATGTAGTTGCCGCGACGGTCGGTGCAAAGCTGCATCACCGGGCCGATCGAGTCGATCGGCAACACAAAGTTCACGCGCACGATCGGTTGGCGAAACTCCTCGATCGCGCCCGCCTCCGGCACCTTTTGCGGATTGTAGACCTCGAGCGTCTCCCCCTTCTTGGTGACGATCTGATAGGTGACGTTCGGCGCCGTTTGCACCAGGTCGAGATCGGCCTCGCGCTCCAGCCGCTGCTGCACAATCTCCATGTGCAACAGGCCCAAGAACCCGCAGCGAAAGCCAAACCCCAGCGCGTCGCTCGTTTCCGGCTCAAACTCAAAGCTCGGATCGTTGATCGCCAACTTCGTCAGCGCGTCGCGCAGCTCCTCAAAGTCCTGCCCCTCCGAGGGGTACAGCCCGCAAAACACCATCCGCTTCGGTTCATCGTAGCCGGGGAGCGCTTCGGCCTTCACGTCGCCGGGGATGGTGACGGTGTCGCCAATGTGAACGTCGTTCACCGATTTGATGTTGCAGATCAGGTAGCCCACCTGACCGGCCTGTAATTGCTCGCACGCCTGCCGCGCCGGAACAAACTGCCCCAACTCCAGCACCTCGTAGGTGGTGTTGGCCTTGAGCAGGTGAATCTTCTGTCCCTTCTTGACCGTGCCGTTCATGAGCCGGATGTAAATGATCGCGCCGCGATATTCGTCGTAATGCGAGTCGAACACCATCGCCTGGAGCACCGCTTGTGGGTCGCCGCTCGGCGCCGGCACCCGCTCGATGATCGCCGCCAATAACTCTTCGACACCGGCGCCCGTCTTGCCACTGCACGCGAGCACCGTCTCCTCGTCGATGCCCAGGCTCTGGTGCATCTCTTGGATCACTTCGTCCTTGCGCGCGCTTTGCATGTCGATCTTGTTGAGCACCGGCACAATCGCCAGGTCGTGCTCCATGGCCGCGTATGCGTTGGCCACCGTTTGCGCCTCGACGCCTTGCGACGCGTCGACCAGCAAGATGGCGCCTTCGCAGCACGCCAGACTACGCGACACCTCGTAGTGAAAATCGACGTGGCCCGGCGTGTCGATCAAGTTCAGTTCGTACGACTCCCCCTGGTACTTGTGCCGAATGCGCACCGCGCGGGCCTTGATCGTGATGCCGCGCTGCCGCTCCAACTCCATATCGTCCAGCATCTGGTCGCGCATGTCGCGCTGCGCCACCGTGGACGTCTTCTCCAATAGCCGATCGGCCAGCGTGCTCTTGCCGTGGTCGATGTGCGCCACGATCGAAAAATTGCGGATATGTTGGCAGTCGATCTTCGACACTTGCGTAAAAACCTTGGTGGGTGGCGCTGGGCCGCGGGTGGGCCACAGGCGGGGAGCGTCACTTCGGCCGCCGTCCGTGGCGCTGGCCGGCTTGCGATACAGAAAATCTCGGCAGGAAGAGCAATCGTAGCCGAACGCCGGGGGCGACCGATAGGCGGTTTTGTCAGCCGTTACGCCGGTTTGGCCGCCGAGCAGTCCGGGGAATGATGCGTCGGGCAGCGCGAATTGCAGGAAGCAATTCACAAAATCGCGACATAGGTCGTGATTTTGCGAGCCGCAGCAGCGCGACTGCTAGCGCCGGCGATATTCCAGTCGGGCCACCCCGGCCGCCCCGATGTAGCCGGCGTCGCCCCCCAACGAGGCATAGTCAATTTTTGTTTTCGCCGCCAAAACAGGGAAGGCGCGACGCTCCACTTCTTCCTGAATTCGAGCCAAAAATCGCCGCCCCAGCGGCGTGCTGTGCTCGCCAAACGTCATCGCCCCGCCAAACACCACGCCATCCGGGTCAATGGTGTGCATCAAGGTCACCGTCCCAATCCCCAAATAGCGGGCAGTCTCCAGGATGACCTCCAGCGAATAGGCATCCCCCTTCTCGGCCTCCTCCGCCAGCATCAGCGGCGTCAGTTCCTCCCCCGCCGCCACCCGTGCGCTAAGCGACGACTTGCGCCCCGCCTTGAGTCCCTCATCGGTGCGGGCAATCACCGCCGTGGCGCTGGCATACCCCTCCAAGTGCCCTGGCTGACCGCAAGGGCACACCCGCGCGTCGGCGTTGTAGTCGATGATGATATGCCCGCACTCGCCGCCGTGGCTGTGCTCGCCGTCGATCATCAAGTCGCCGATGATGATGCCCGAGCCAATGCCGGTGCCCAGCGTGAACAAGACCATGCTGTGATGCTCGGCGCCGACCCCCACCCAAAACTCGCCATAAGCCGCCGCGTTGGCGTCGTTCGAGAAAGTGACCGGCAGCCCGGCGTAATGACTCACCCGGTCCCGAATCGGAAACTGCATCCACCCCAGGTTGTGCGGTTCCAGCAACATGCCCGCCGGAATGTCCATGGTGCCGGGCGACCCCAGGCCGACGCGGGCGATCTCGTTCTCCTTGAGCCCCGCTTGCCGGGCCGCCTCGTGAACCGCCAGCCCCATCCGCCGCGCGCCGTCCTCCCCCCCCTTTTCGCGCTCGGTCGGCACGCTCAGGTGACTCAGCGTGCGTCCCCGGTCATCGACAATGCCGACCTTGATGTTCGTCCCCCCCAGATCGACGCCAGCAAAAAACGGCGCCACGGCGTCGGCGCGCTTGATGAATTGACTCGGCTCGGGCATGAACTACTGCGCCTACCAAAAGGTGGGGTAATCGACTGCGCCCCTGGCCGAAGTATAAAAAGTCGTTACAAGGCCGTGAAGTCAGCCGGTGCGTGACGCGAAGCAGCGTCGCACGCCCATTTCTAACAGCTTTTCTCGAAAAAGCTTGCATCGCGCTGGCGGCATGGAATAATCAAGTTTCCAACCGGAAACAGGGAGAATTGGCCACCTCAGACATGGTTGTCCGCGGCTGGCCTCACAAAATATGAAGCACGCCCTTCTCGCAGGGCTGGCCCTGGCGGTCAGCCTGTCTGTTGCCATTCCATCATCGGCAGCCGATGCCGCCGCCGACCGCAGCGGCGTCGGCATCGAGATTCGCAGCTTCGCCCTCAAGGACCATCGCGGGCGAAAGGTGTCGCTCGCCAAGCACACCGAAGGCAAGGTGACGGTGGTCGCCTTCATCGGCACCGAATGTCCGCTGGTGCAACTCTATGGCATGCGCCTGACCGACTTGGCCAAGGAGTACGAGTCGAAGGACGTGGCCTTTCTGGCGATCGACTCCAATCATCAAGACACCAAGCCCGAGCTAGTGCGGTTCGTGTCGTCGATGGGCATCACGTTTCCGGTGCTGCGCGACGTCAAGAACATGGTGGCCGATCATTTCGGCGCCACCCGCACGCCAGAGGTCTTTGTGCTCGACCGCCAGCATGTGGTGCGCTATCGCGGCCGCATCGACGATCAATATGGCATCCATCAAGGGGTGAGCTTCAAGCGCCCCAAGCCGGAGCGCCGCGATCTGGCGATGGCCATCGACGAGGTGCTGGCCGACAAACCGGTCACCGTGCCGAAGACCGACTTCATGGGCTGCCTGATCGGCCGCGCGCCAGAGCCCAAGCCCGATGCCGGGGTGAACTACTCCGAGCATGTGGCCGCCATCTTCAATCGTCACTGCGTCGAGTGTCACCGGCCGGGCGAAGTGGCGCCCTTCTCCATGGTCAAGTACGAAGATTTTGAAGGCTGGGGCGACATGATCCGCGAGGTGGTGGCCGAAGAGCGCATGCCCCCTTGGCACGCCGATCCCAAGCACGGCCAGTTTTCCAACGACTCGCGCCTGACAGATTCCGACAAAAAGTTGATCCTCGATTGGGTCGACGCGGGTTGTCCGCCCGGCGATCTGAGCAAGGCGCCGACGCCCCCCAAGTTCGCCAAGGGCTGGCAACTGAGCGAGCGCAAGCAAGTCTTTTACATGAACAAGGACAAAAAGCCCTTCAAAGTGCCGGCGGAAGGGGAGATTGAATACAAGTACTTCACCGTCGATCCCGGCTTCACCGAAGACAAGTGGGTGCAGGCCGCCGAGGCGCGAGCCGGCAACCGCGCCGTAGTGCATCACATTATCGTGTTCATCGAACCGCCAGGAGAGAAGAAGAACGCCATCAGCTTCGATGGCTTCCTGGTCGCCACCGCGCCGGGCGCCCGCCCCATGGTGCTGCCCGACGGCTACGCCAAGCGCATCCCCAAGGGCTCGAAGCTCAAGTTCCAGATGCACTACACCCCCAACGGGCGCGAGACCGAGGACTTGAGCAGCGTGGGCTTGGTTTACGTCGATCCGGCCACGGTCAAGACCGTGGTGCGCACCGAAGCGGCCATGAACATCATCTTCAAGATTCCGCCCGGCGCCGACGACTACCCGGTCGACGCGCTGCGCACCTTCCGCCAGGACACGCAATTGGTGTCGCTCTATCCGCACATGCACCTGCGCGGCAAGGCGTTCCGTTACACCGCCCGCTACCCCGACGGCAAGCAAGAAATTTTGCTCGACGTGCCGCACTACGACTTCAACTGGCAGAACAGCTACGAACTGGCCGAGCCCAAACTGCTGCCCAAGGGAACCGAACTGCGCTGCGAGGCGCTGTTCGACAATTCGAAAAGCAACCCGTCGAACCCCAACCCCGACAAACCTGTCACCTTTGGCGAACAAACCTCAGACGAAATGATGATCGGTTTCGCCGATGTCGCCGTGCCGCGCGAAGCAGACACCGCCGGCCGCGTCGTTGATAAGCCAAGGGCCCGCAAGACCAGTGGCGATTCGTCCACCTCGCGCGAAAGGCGCAAGCCCAACTCCGCCGCTGCCTTGCCCCGCCCGGCCGGCGCCGCCAATCGCTAGTCGACTCGGCTAATGCAATTTGCGCGGGCAGGCGTTCGGCCGAATGATGATCGCCAGCACGAGCACAATGACCGGCAAGGCGCCTAAGCACATCGAGATTACTTCGCGCGACATGGCTCGGTCCCTCCGCCGGTCGTCTCCGTCGCATCTTGTCTGACGTAAAGACGACACTGGCTATCCAATAGATCGGTTCATTCTCGGCTGGGCGATGATTTTCGTCGCTGGCGCCGGGCGAGGTCTGCCGGACCCGACTAACCCCGACTCTCCCCTGCCCCGTGCGCAAAAAATCGGGGGTTCGCTGGCGACGCCTGGTATCCGCCAACGACCCCCGATGAAGGTAACTGCTAGTGCTTGCTGTGGTGTCTCACCACGGCGCGCGGATGTAATACACACCAAACTGGTCGGTGTCGCTGGGCCATTGCGGCGTGGGGCGGAAATACGCTCCCGGCACGCCCACCATGCCCGGATAGCCGCGCCGGTACTGATGGTAGATCGGCGAGGTGCGATAGCCCGCCACCCCCCAGTGGTAGTTAGTTTGCATTTCGGCGGTGGGGGGCACCACCAGCGCCACCGGCGCCCCGTACGACGTGTGATAGTGATCGCCGTGCCAGGTGTAAGCCTGCGAGCGGCGAAAGTACCTGGCGCCGTGCAGCGTGTTCTCGCCAGCCTGCGCGGACGTGGCGTCGAGCGTGGCCAGCGCCGCCACGGCCAACAGGGCGCGGGTCCACCAAGTGCGTCGATTCATAGCGGCCTTTCCAGAAAGTCTGGTCTACCACCACAGGACTTTCGCCTTGGTATAGCCCGCCCCCGGATGGTAGCGGTAATACGTGCGACCGTGGCAGTACATCATCTCGTGCGGTGAGAGCGGTTGGTACGTGATGTAAGTGTGCCCCACCCGCGGCGGAATGGTGGTGTTGGGCGCGGGGTACATCGCGGCGCCGACGCCACCCATGGGGTTCGGGGCCTGGTAGTAGTTGAAGAACAAATACGGTTGCGAGTGCGGCGGTTGAATTCCTTGCGCGCGGGCCTCGTCGGCCGCGGTCAGCGCGGCAATGGCGATGGCCGGCGCGATCAGCGCGCGCAGCAATCTCTTCCAGGCGCGTTGCATGACAGGCTCCTGATGCGGTGTGTCGCTAGAGCGGCGCCCCTTCAGGCGGCGGGGTCGCTCCCAGCAAGGGGTGGGTCTGGGGCCGGTCAGGCCACCGGCGGCGGAGTCTTTTCGAGCGAGTCCAGGCTTGGCTCGCGCCCCGCCTTTTCAAGTTCGGCTTCTAGCGGTGAAAGGTTTGAATCTTTGTTTGGCGGCTCGCGCGAAAGTGCTTGCTGCGTCAAGATTAGCGTCCGATCAGGGGTACTATCGCGGCCACAAAAACCCTACAATCCCTACGACGCGAATCACCGCGCGAACCGGTCGCCAACGGCCGCTTTGCCAGGCGAACCGCGGCACGGACGCCGGACATGCGGCTCGACCGATTGGGCAAACTTTTCCGGTCTGCCGTCGCCGGTCTACCCCGCCCTGGCTCGATGACGGAAACTTGTCGAGCGCTGGTTCATCTCCGCCAGACGTTTGGGAGCCGAATCTTTGGCCAAGTCCAATCCCCCGAAAAGCTCGCGCCGCAAATCCGCTGCTGCCAAGACCGCTGTCGCCACGATCGACGAAGCCGCCGATGCCGAAATCGTCGAGTCGCCCGCTGCGCACAGCAATGGCCACGCCACCAATGGCGACGCCGCCGCGCTGGCGCCTCGCGGCGCCAAGCGCCGCGCCACCGCCGAGAGCATGGCCACCAAGCAGCGCGATATCTCCGTCAGCGAGTTCTTCGCCAAAAACCGCCACCTGCTCGGCTTCGACAACCCCCGCAAGGCGCTGCTCACCACCGTCAAGGAAGCAGTCGACAACGCGCTCGACGCCTGCGAAGAGGCCGGCATTTTGCCCGAGGTCTGGGTCCACATTCAGCAAACCGGCGAAAACCGCTTTCGCGTCGGCGTGCAAGACAACGGCCCCGGCATCCTCAAGCAGCAAATCCCCAACGTCTTTGGCAAACTGCTCTACGGGTCGAAGTTCCATCGCCTGCGCATGAGCCGCGGCCAGCAAGGCATCGGCATCAGCGCCGCCGGCATGTACGGCCTGCTCACCACCGGCAAGCCGGTCAAGATCATGTCGCGCGTGTCCAAGAAGAAACCCGCGCACTACTACGAGATCGCCATCGACACCAAGGTCAACCGCCCCGAGATCTTGAACGGCAAGGGCGAAGGGGTCGATGTGCCGCCGGGCGACGCCGGCCAGGCGACCATGGAAAAGCACGGCATCGAGTGGATCGAGGTCGATCACGGCACGCGCGTGACCATCGAGCTGGAGGCCCGTTACCAGCGCGGCCGCGGCAGCGTCGATGAATATCTGGAGCAGACCTGCATCGCCAATCCGCACGTGCAACTGCACTATGTCGATCCCGAAAACAACTCCAGCGATTACTCGCGTTCGACCGAAGAACTGCCCCCCGAGGCCAAGGAGATTTTGCCGCATCCCTACGGCATCGAGCTGGGCCAACTGGTCACCATGCTCAAAGACGCCAAGCCGATGTCGGTGTCGCAGTTTCTCAACACCTCGTTTTCGCGCGTCAGCACCAGCACCGCCAAGCGCGTCTGCGAAGCCGCCAAGCTCAGCACCCGGGCAAACGTCCATCGCGTGGGCCGCCACGAGGGAGAAGCACTCTACAAGTCGCTGCAAGAGACCAAAATCCCGCCGCCGTCCACCGATTGCGTGGTGCCGATCGGCGAGCAGCGCTTGCTCAAGGGACTGCATCAGGTGGTGCCGGGAGACTTCTACGTCGCCGTCACTCGGCCGCCGGCCGTCTATCGCGGCAACCCGTTCGTGATCGAGGCCGCGCTCGCCTACGGCGGCGCCAACAACGCCACCAAGATCACGCTCGAGCAACTCACCGAGTTCCTCAACGAGAGCGACGCCCGCACGCTGCGCCAGTTTTTGACCAGCACCTTTCAAGGGGTCGGCAGCGAAGGGGCGAACAAGATTCTCAAAGAGGCCGAGTTCGGCGCCCGCCAAACGCCTGCCAAACTCAAACCCAAAGAGATCGCCAAACTGCACGAGGCGCTGCGCAACGTCAATCTCGACGAAGGGCAGACCATGAGCGTGCTGCGCTACGCCAACCGCGTGCCGCTGCAATTTCAACAAGCCGCCTGCGCCATCACCCAAACCGTCATCGGCACCGGCTGGCGCTCCTACGGGCTAACCCAATCGCGCAACTCATTGCCCAGCGGCCCGGTGACCATCATGGTGCACATGGCCAGCGTGTGGGTGCCGTTCACCAGCGAGTCGAAGGAGGCCATCGCCGGCTATCCAGAGATTCAGCGCGAATTGCGGCTGGCGCTACAGGCCATCGGCCGCAAGCTCGGCATGTACATGCGGCGCCGCCTGCGGGTGCGCGAGGCGGGCGAGCGGCGCAACACGTTCCTCAAGTATCTCGGCGAAATCGCCCAGGCCGTCGGCCAAATCGAAAACTACGCCGACAATCGCACCTCGTCGCTTTACGAACGCCTGTGCGAAGTGGCCAAAACCAAAACGCTGCACGCCGATATGAAGGTCGATCGCAAAGGCAACTTTGTCGCCGAAGACTCCGACGACGAGCAAGATTTTGGCGACAACGTCTTGATCATCGACCGCACCCCCGCGCCGGCGGAAACAGCCGCCGACGCCGATCCCAGTGAAGCCAGCAAGTCGCGCGACGCCAAAAAACCACGCGCAGCCAAAAAGTAGTAGAGACCCCCGCATCATGGCCAAAAAAGCCAAGCCCGCCGCCAAGGCGGCCGCCCCCAAGGTCAAGCTCAACGAGCGCGACACCAAGACGATGGGCCAAATCCACGGCCTCGCCGATGGCGTGGTCGTCGCCGCCGACAAAAAACGCGATCCCTATCTCGATATCCCCAGCCGCACCTTGTCGAACGTCAAGTTCAACAAGTCCAAGCGCTTCATCGAGATGGGCAAGAACACCACCCGCCGCCAGCTCTTCAACCTCTCGCAGGCCAAGAGCTACATGCAAACTATGCTGGTCGCCAGTGGCTCGAAGCAACTCATCGAGCAAGGCAAGACCACCAGCCTCCGCGGTCTCTACTACCTGCTCAAGCACACGATCGAAGGGACCAAGGAGCACACCTTCGACGAGCAAGGCGAGTGCGACACCATCATCGAAGATGTCGAAGTGACCTTGAACGCGCTACGCGAAGAACTACACCTCTTCGCCAAGGAAGGGGGCGGCTGCGCTGGCCCCATCACCCTCATCGACTCGGGCGACGAGATCGACTGCGGACGCATGGGCTCGGCCGGCTACCAGGTGCCGTCGATCGTCGAGCCGCACGTCATTCAGTTCAAAAAATGCAGCGCCAAATTCGTGCTGCACGTCGAAAAGGGAACCGTCTGGCGGCGCTTCAACGAAGACAAGTTCTGGCAACAGCACAACTGCATTCTCACTCACGGCGGCGGGCAGCCCACCCGCGGCGTACGCCGGCTGTTGCACCGCTTTCATTACGAACTGGGGCTGCCGGTCTACTGCCTCTTGGACAACGATCCCTGGGGGTACTACATCTACAGCGTCATCAAGCAAGGCTCGATCAATCTGGCCTTCGAGTCGCAGCGGATGGCGGTGCCCAGCGCCAAGTACCTCGGCCTGCGCTCGATCGACTACGACCGCTGCGAGCTCTCGACCAGCGTGCAGATTCGGCTGAACGACACCGACATCAAACGCGCCAAACAGATCGCCGCCTATCCCTGGTTCGCCGACAAACGCCCCTGGCAAAAAGAGATCGAGCAGATGCTCAAAAACGGCTTCAAGCTGGAAGTCGAGTCGCTGATCTCCAAGAACATCAGCTACGTCAGCGAGGAGTACGTCCCCGCCCGCCTCGCCGCGCAAGATTGGTTGGACTGAGGGGGAGTGTCAGCGGTCAGCATTCAGCGGTCAGCGAAGATGGGTTGACTGAAAGCTGAGTGCTGAGTGCTGAAAGCTGAAAGCTGAGTGCTGAAAGCTGAAAGCTGAGTGCTGAGTGCTGAACGCCAACCTAAGGGCACCCACTTGAAAAGTTTCCGAGACATCAAAGCGTGGGAGAAATCGCATGCCCTGACCTTGCGAGTGTACTGCGTTACGGCCACATTTCCCCGGGACGAGTTGTACGGTTTGACCAGCCAACTGAGGCGGGCTTGTTCATCGATTCCTACCAACATCGCCGAAGGCTGCGGCCGCAACACGGATGGTGAGCTGCGCCGCTTCCTGGAAATCGCCATGGGTTCCGCCAGCGAAACGGAGTACCACTTCCTTCTGGCCCGCGACCTCGGCTACATCGACGACACGGTATTTGACGAATTGACCAGTTCCGTCACCGAAGTAAAACGCATGCTTGCGGCCTTCATCACCAAACTGAAAGCTGTCCGCTGAAAGCTGACCGCCCCTCGATGTCTTCGATGGCCAGCCGCTAGCCGGTCGAGTTCTTGCAGGCGAAGCGCCCCGCCCGCCTCGCAAGACTGGCTGGATTGAGGGGGGGGGATTGCGGCGCCTCAAAATCGTCTCCCCCGCGTGGCGCGGTGCGCGACATCCTGGACAAACTGACCCAAGGTCCAAGCCTCTTCGGTGATCCGTTCCACGTCGCTGCCCGAGTACGAGACGCCAAAACGCTCTTCGATCGACATGATCGTGATGATGCTGTCGAAATCGCGGCCGCTCAGGACCAGCGTGGCCGGATCGTCGGGGATGAAATAGCTGTTCGGCCACGACATTTCGCGCTGGATGATTTCCAGCACGCATTGGATGTCGGCGAGCGAGCCGAGACCTGCCCAGGCCGCTGCGCAAGTTGCTTGCCGCTGGCGCAACTGATGTTCCACCGACGTCAGCCCATAAGGCGGATCGCGATAGATCAACAGCGGCGAGTACTTCTGAAGCCACCTTCCCAGCCTCTTGGCGGCGCCGGCCTTCGCCGCGTTTTCCAGCGCCTCGTCGATGTGCAGCGGTTGTGTGACCACGCGAATGGCCTGGTTGATTGGGTTCAGCGGAGCAATGTCGACGGCAAGCGGGCAACACAATACGGGTCATGTCGACCATTGCAAGAAATCAATGTCGCCACGTTGGATAAGTCCAGAGCAGCCGCGCGCACCATCCCAAACCCATTGCCGCGCACGCATAAAAAGGAAGCAACAACATGCCGATCGGCGCCTGTGGATCGTCCAAATCAATTGCGGCGCCACCAACTGTAACGAACACAAAGCTCACCACCGCGCACCAAATGAGCATGGCTCGCGCAGCGGACGGTTTGGCGCTCAGCATGCCGACCACCAGAAACGGAAGGCCATTGAAAAAGCTGTAGGCCAACCCATTTTCCGCGAAGCTTTCCAACCACGTCGGACCCACGAAAATCGACACAACCCACCGCGCGACAAACGGACTGAAGACGCCCATCGCCACGACGGACCAGAACCATCGATACGAGAACTCTTGTTCGACACGCGTCATCGGTGGTGACACCGGAGTTGACATGCTGGCTCCGCGCACGTGCCATCAACATCGTATGGCAATCACGCCTTCAGCACGATCTTGCCCGATAGCGCCCCCGATTTGCCCACCGTGCTCTCCTCTTGCAGGCGATGCGCCTCGGCCGCCTCGGCCAGCGGCAGCACCCGGTCGATCCGCGCGCGAAGCTTGCCCGACGAAAGCCAGGCGTTGATCTGCTCCCCGGCGCGGCGCTGCTCGTCGGCCGGCGAGTTGAACATCGCAAAGCCGAACAGCGAGCAATCCTTGACGTAAAACGGCCCCACCGGAAACACCGGCCGCGCGTCGCGCCCCGCCATCACGATCATCCGCCCCCCCCGCGCGAGTAACCCCACCGTGCGGTCGAAGTCGGGCTCGCGCAGCGTCTCCCACCACACATCGACGCCGCCGGGCGCGAAGTGCCTGATCTCGTCGTCGATGTCTTGGGTGCGGTAGTTGATCGCCAGATCGGCGCCCAGCTTGAAGCACTCCTCCACTTTGGCGTCGGTGCCGGCGGTCGTAATCACCTTGGCGCCGAGCGCCTTGGCCATCTGCACCACGGCCGAGCCGACGCCGCCGGTGCCGCCGTTGACGAACAAGATCTCGCCCGCGCTCACCCGTGCGCGTGGAACCAGGCCCAGCCAAGCGGTGATGCCGACCAGCGCGATGGCCGCCGCCTGCTCGTCGGAGACCTCTCGCGGCGTGGGATAGAGCCACGCCTCGTCGACGGCCGCGTACTCGGCGAACGTGCCGCCGCGACCGAGCAGACCCTGGTTCGAGCCCCACACTCGATCGCCTACTTTGAACCGCCGCGCGCCATCCCCCACCGCCTCGACCGTGCCCGCCAAGTCGGCGCCAATGATGAACGGCAGCGGCAACTCCATCTTGACCATGCCGGAGCGGACATACGTGTCGATCGGGTTGATCGCCACGGCGCCGACCTTGACCAGCACCTGCCCGGCCCGCGGCGCCGGTTTTGGCAGGTCGCCATAGACGATCACCTCGGGCGGTCCCGTTCGTTCGATATAGGCGGCTTTCATCAGGTCAGCCCTTTGATGACAGTTGTCGTAACGTGGTCGGCGCTAGTGCCTGCCAGCAACCTACCAATTGCCACATTGCAGTAACAGCGGCCTGCGGCGCCAGCTATCCGCGTAAACCGGCCTGCGGCAACAGCGGCCAGACGGCAACTCACCAGTCACCTGCCACAGGTCGCATGCCTTCTCAACTGCCGCGCGGCGCGCCTTTGGGGTCGAATCGTTTTCGGAAGGCGATTCCGAAAACTCCGAAAACCCCTGTGGCCATTTTGACTTCGCCGGCGCATCGCAAACCGTTGCGAACCATCATCTTACTCAGCCAGAGCCGCGCCGCGGATCGGTTTTCGGAGAGGGGGTTTTCGGAGTCGTACCCCCCTGTTTTTGTGTTTTCGTTGCAATTCGATTCCGCCTCCCCTGATCTCCTGATCTCCTGCTCCCACAGTTTGCCTTCCCTCGTGTGCCACTGGCTCCACCAGTGGGTGCCACCACATGCCCACGGCTGCGCCGCGGAGCATGCCACCCAAGTTCGGGGGCACTCTCCTCCACCATCACCACTCTCCCCCCTCGGCGTCTCCGCGTCTCTGCGGTTTTCTTATCGCTTTGCCAGACCAGAATCCGCGCTGGCTAAAAAAGCGATTTGCAAATTGCGCCGTCTTGGTGTAGTATACCTATGTTCACATTACGCCTCGGCGGATGGCGTGATCGAACAAGCAGGTCGCATCGTGTCCCTTACGATTTCACACACGCGCGGAGGAGCCAACTCACGAACCAAATGTTCCCCGGCCGCTTTTGTTTTTCCCATTCCCTAATCTCTGGCCGCTAGTTCCTTCGCCACCGCTACAACCAGCGCCAAGCGCTGCGAAATGGCGGTAAAACGCCCTATTTTCGCGGTGGCAATTCGCGCCGGCTGCTTGGTCCGCGCGCTGGGATGTAGTACGACAGTGTTAGCCGTTGTTCCATGCGCTGACGCGCAGTTTGTGGGCGCAGATTTCACTTGAGCAAGCATCGCCTTCTCATCCTGTTGTTGGGGCCGCTCCCCATCGTCGCCTTGTCGCTCGGACTGGCGCGCTGGCTGCGTCATGGAGACATGGCGCGCGCCGAGGGGAACCACGTGGTCCATTCGCCGGCCGAGCCGCGCGCCGGCCAACGACTCGCTCGCGCGCGGGTGACCGCGCTGCGCCCCGTGCTGGTCGAACAAGGCAGCCAACTGGCGGCCCAGTGCGCCGCGGTCGCCGCCAATCTGCGCGGCCGTCTCGCGGAGCAATGCCAGGTGGTCGAACGTCCGCCGTTTGTGTTGGCCGGCGATCTGTCGGCCGATGAACTCGACCGCTGGCATCAGGCCACCATCGGGCCGGCGGCTCGGGCGATGCTGCGATCGTATTTTCGCGTGGCGCCGGCCGAACCGATCACGGTGTTGCTCTTTGCCAACGAACATAGCTACGACCAATACGCCCGCGAGCTATACGGCGACGCGAACATCTCCATCTACGGTTATTACAAGCGTGGGCAGCGAGTGCTGGTGATGAACGCGGCCACCGGTGGCGGCACCATTGTGCATGAACTGACGCATGCCTTGGCCGACGCAGACTGTCCGCACATCCCCGATTGGCTCAATGAGGGGCTGGCTTCGCTGCACGAGCAGTGCCGCATCCGCGCCGACGAGAGCGCTCTCGAAGGTTTGGAGAACTGGCGACTGCCCGTGCTGCAACAGGCAATCCACCAGCAGCGGCTGCGCCCGCTCAAGTCGCTGATTGCTGACGATGATTTTCGCCTGCACGAGGTGGGCTTGAACTACGCGCAAGCGCGCTACTTCTGTCTGTGGTTGCAGCGTCAGGGACTTTTGGAAGAGTTCTTCGCGCGCTGGCGCACCGGTCAGGCGAGCGACCCGTTGGGCATTGAGGCAGTCGCCCAGATGTTTCCCGGCAAGAGTTGGGACCAACTCGATCGCGAGTTCCACGCCTGGGCGCTGTCGCTCACCTGGACTTCGCCCAAACAAACCGCGCAGGCGGATTGAGCGCTACCGCGTTTTGCCGTGATCGTCGTCGCTCGTCATGGCGATGATGCGCTCGTGGACGTCCGACGCCTGATACACCCGATACCGCCCCGCCTGCTGGTAGGTCAGCCCATCCAGGTGCAAGCCGCGCAGCGATTTGCGAATGCGCTGCTCGGGCACAGCCAACAAGGCGCCCGGTGGCGCAGCCAACTTGTCGTGCCAGGTGCTGACAGAAGCAGGGCGAATTTGATCGGCCGCCAACTGCCGCCGCAACTCGGGGCGCAGATAGAACACGACCGAACCGATCCGCGTTTCGGCGACGAGCACACGCGGCGGCAGCTTGGGCAGTTGATTCAAATGCTCGGCCAAGTCGCGTGCCGACAGCGTCGCGCCGATCGGCGGCAAGATCAAAACCATCACGAACAAAAAGCTCGAAACCAGTGTTCCGCCCCCCAAGGCCAGGTGTCTGCCGATCCGCTGCGATGGCCAGCCGATGATCGGCAGCCACGAGCTAAAACCAAGCAAAAACGCCGCCACATAAACCCAGGCGCTATAGTGCAAGTCAAAACGGTTGGCCGTCACCGCCACGCAGATCGGCAGCAATAGCGGGCTGCCAATGCTGCTCCAACGGAAGGTTGTTTCCAGTAGTCGCTTGGCGCTGTCGGTCAGTTCGCCTGCCGCATAGCGCGCCCAGGCCTGCGCGGTGAGGATGGAGATGGCCGGGAACACCGGCAACAAGTACGTCACCAACTTGGAATGCGCGGCGCTCAAAAAGAGCGTGAACGCGACGAGCCAAATCCACAGAAGTAGCGTCGGGTTGCCCGCCGCGCTCAGCGACCGCAGGCTGCGGCCGCGTACAAAATCGACGGCGGCGACCGGCAGATATCCGATCCACGGCAGGCCGCCTCCCAATAATATTGGCAGATAGTACCACCACGGGGCATCGCCGTGTTCTTGGGTTGGCGTGAGGAAACCGAGTAGATGCCGCTCCACAAAGTAGTAATACGCGTAGCCCGGATTGCGGACTTCCATCATCCAATACCATGGGGCGCCAACTGCCGCCGCGACAATTGCGGCGCAACCCAGCCAGGCGAACAACGACAGCCGCACTTGCCGCGTGACCAAGGCGTATCCGCCGGTGGCGACTGCCACGCAGACGATGCCGAGCAATCCTTTGGTCAGACAGGTCAAGCCAATCGCCACGCCTAGCGCGAGCGACCACTGCCAGCGCTGCCGGCGCGTGCTCGATTCCAGCAAGCTCCAGCACGAGAAGATCGCCAGATTGGCGAACGGCACCAGCGCCACATCGTGCACCGCCGCCTGCGAAATGGCGATCGGCAAGATCGTCGTCGCCTGAAAAAAGCTGGCCACGACGCCCGCTTGTGCCCCAAACCAGCGCCATGCCAACAGGCCCGTGGTCGCGACGCCGAACATGCCAAACAGCAAGCCGGGCAGTCGCACGGCCAACTCGTTCATGCCCAGCAATGTGAGCGATACGGCCTGCGCCCAGAAGTAGAGCGGTGGCTTGTCCCAGAACGCATGCCCGACAAACCGCGGCGTCACCCAATCGCTGTTGGTCACCATCTCTTGCGCGATGGCGGCGTGCAACCCCTCGTCGGGATCGAACAGCGGCACGTCCAGAATGAGTATCACGCTATACAGCGGAACCAATGCCAAGAGCAGCAACGCACCGAAGCGGGCCATGGGGTTCGCGCCCATCATGCGGATTCCTTTCCTCGTGTCGACCGGTCGTTCAAGCGCCAGTCGTACGGCAGGTACTTCAATTGAAAGTCTCCCCCAGCGACCACCGAACGAGCCTCGGCGGGCAAATACGCGACCAGCGATTGCAGCGCGGCGTTAGGCGTCGGGCCGAAATCGCCTTGGAACCACTGAAGAATCGGCGACACGCGGCAGATCTTCTCCACCAGATCGCATTGAAACTTGGTCCGATCGGCAAAGAAGCTTCGCGCATTGTCGCTCAGTTGTTCCTCGATGCGCGACGCGGTATACGCTTCGCGCCGCAAACGCGGGCAGCCGCGCGACGCGCAGACGATCGCAAAATGAATCCGCGGCTCGCCCAAGGGTCGCAACACGCGATGCTCAATCGCCTCGACCGAAATGGGGCGATTGCCGACCACTAGCCGCAGATCGCGCCAAAGGTTGTAGCCCAGCCAGCGCGGCGTGTGATCGCGGATGCTCGCGGTGGGATACTCCTGCAAAATGCCGCGCACCGTCAACGCGTTGTACGCGTTGATCCAGTACGCCAGCCGCGCATCACGTGCCGCAGGCAAACTGGGGTCGGCCCGCGACAGCTCTTCTAAATATCCATCCAAGGCGCCAATGTCCGCACTGGTAAACTGCCAGCGGGCATAGGCCACATCGCCCTTGCGGTCGACATAGCGATGCGTCAGTTCGTCCCAAAGCGCGTGATCAATCGCGTCGATCGGCAACAACTGGTTGGCCGCGTAGGTCGCACCCAACGTGCGCTGGCCGGCGATTCGAGCAACACTCAGCAATAGCGCCAGCGCCAGCGCTGCTAGCACCAAGACTCCGGCCAGCATCCGGAAGCGAAAATTGGTCGATAGCGCGCGTGCGGGCATGTTGAACCACTGTAAGGCCAATGCGGGCGGGCGAATCTTAGTCGTAGACCGCTGTTCGCCGACAGACCAAACTGACCAGTTTGCCAGGTCTTTTTGTCCGAAATATCCGCCTTCTCGGTCCGCGACGCATCTTGAGTCTGGCGGCGCTTTTGAGTAATCTTCGCGCGCCGCTCGGCTTGCCGCCTGCGGCGCCGCATCGACTTGTCTGATAATTCGCACGCTGCTCTCGCTCACTGCATGGACTACGAAGTTCAACGCTGCACCCGACATTGCGCCGCCAGCGGTCGCGAGCTGCGCGAGGGGGAGGTGTTCTACTCGGTCCTGATTCATCAAGACAAAGAGATCGCGCGTTTGGATTACGCTGCCGAGACCTGGACCGGCCCGCCCGGCGAGGCCGTGGTGGCGTGGTGGAAATCGCAAGTGCCCGAACGCGCGGCGCAGCGGGCGCAGATGGCGCCCAGCGATGTGCTGCTAGAGTACTTTCGCGACTTGGAGGCGCGGGGCGATCGGCCCGATGTGCTGTACGTGCTCGCGCTGTTGTTGATACGTCGCCGTGTGTTCCGCTTGGAAGACCAGCAAGAGATCGCGCCGGGAGAGTCATGGCTGACGCTCTACTGTCCGCGCGATGAGTCGACGCACCGCGTTCGCGATGCGGCGCCCGGCGAAGCGCGAATCAGCGAAATCGAAACGGAACTCGCAGAACTTTTGTACGCGACGGCTCACTGACGAGCCTGCTTGCGGTGGAATCGCCAAGGATGGCGCCGACAGACCAAAATTACGCACCTCCTACGCGACGCCTGTGGCGGTCCGCGACCGCGCTGGTCTGCGCGCTGGCGCTCTTCACCCTATCGGGCGCGGCCTGCCCGCAGATGGTCAAGCAATATAAGTTGCCGGTGGCGGCGGCTCAGGCCCGCGCATTGACGCTCGATGAACTCGCGCTGCGCATCAACGAACACAGCGCCCAGGTGCAATCGCTCTCATCCACCAGCGTTACACTCAGCGGCCCGCAATTCCCGAGCCTCAAGGCCAACCTCGCGCTCGAGCGCCCGCAGCGCTTTCGCCTGGTGGCGGAAAAAACCGGATTGACCGGCCCCGAACTCGACCTCGGCAGCAACGACGAGCTGTTCTGGTTTTGGGTCAAACGCAGCGAACCGCCCGCCATCTATTTCTGCCGGCACGATCAGTTCGCTACCAGCAGCGCGCGGCAGGTGTTTCCGGTCGAGCCGCAATGGCTGCTCGAAGCTCTCGGCTTGCTACAGATCAATCCTGCCGAAGTAACTTACGGCCCGTCGCCCGTCGGCGGCAGTCGTCAGCGATTGGAGCTAACACTTTCCGGCGCGGCCGGCGCGCGCCGCAAGGTGATTGTGTTCGACGATTCGATCGGCGCCGTTGTCGAACAGCACATGTACGACGAAAGCGGCGCGCTGCTCGCCTCGGCCCTCTTGTCCGAGCACGAGCGCGACGAGGCGACCGGCACGATGCTCCCCCGCGAAATTCGCATTCAATGGCCTCCCACACGGTTCGAAATGAAGATCGAACTGGCCGACTTGCAGGTCAATCAACTGGCCGGCGATCCCGCGCAGCTCTGGGCCAAGCCCGAGTATCGTGGCTGGGCCAATGTCGACCTGGCCGATCCGCGAGCCCAACTTCCGCCTCCCACGTTTCGCGCTAGGACGCCAGAGCCCACCATCGATACCGCCACCGCCGACCGCCGCGGTCTGTTTGGCTTCTTCAAGCGCTAGCGCCGCCAGTCCTCTCTGAGGCGCTTGCCATTTCACCGCTCGCGGCGATACGCTGACTTCGGTTGCATCAAGCCAATCGGAGGAACTTCGCCGTGCGTCGATTGCCAAACTGTCTTGTGGCGATTGCCTGTTCGACCATGTTGGCGGCCGCCTTCGCCCGCGCCGACCAACCAAATACTCTCACGCCGGCCGAGCAAGCCGAAGGTTGGTTGCTCTTGTTCGATGGCGAAACCACCTTTGGCTGGCAGGCCGCGACCGACGCCGATTGGAAAGTGGTCGATGGCGCCATCCGCGTCGCCGGCGGCGAGCCGGGCCTCTTGAACACCACCAGCCAGTTCGGCGACTTTCGCTTGCAAATCGACTTTCGCACCGCCGCGCAAACCAATAGCGGCATTTTCTTGCGCACCGCCCCCAAGCCGACCGATCCCTCCAAGGACTGTTACGAGTTGAACATCGCGGCGCCATCGGTCAGTCCGTTCTTCACCGGCAGCTTCGTGGGCCGCCAAAAAGCGCGCCAAGTTGCGGCCAGCGACGACTGGAACACCTTCGATATCACCGCCGAGGCAGGGCACTTCACCGTCAGGCTCAATGGCGAGACGGTGCTCGACTACACCGATCCCGCGCCCATCTCGCGCGGACACATCGGCCTGCAACTCAACTCCGGACAGGTCGAGTTCCGCAACATCAAGCTACTACCGCTCGGCCTGAAATCGATCTTCAACGGCCGCGATCTCGCCGGCTGGAAGGTTTTCCCCGGCAAGCCGAGCGAGTTCGCCGTCAACGACGCTGGCGAACTGACCATCAATAACGGACCGGGACAACTGGAAACCGAGGGAGAATACGCGGACTTTATCTTGCAGCTCGATGTCTTCGTCGGCGGCAAGAGCCTCAATTCCGGCGTCTTCTTTCGCAGCATTCCAGGCGAGTTGTGGCAAGGTTACGAGGCGCAAATTCAAAACGGTTTTGGCGACGGCGGACGCGACCAGCCCGTCGATTGCGGCACTGGCGGCTTCTACCGTCGTCAAAACGCAAGACGCGTGGTGGCCAATGATTTTGAGTGGTTCAAGCTGACGGTTGCCGTCACGGGTCCGCACATGGCGGCTTGGGTGAATGGTTTTCCGGTCAGCGATTGGACCGATACGCGCCCGCCACACGACAATCCGCGCAAGGGATTGCGCGTGGCGCCGGGCACACTACAACTGCAAGGACACGACCCGACGACCGATCTCAAGTTTCGCGAGATCAAAGTTCGCGAGCTGCCGGCATCGTGACAGATTTCACGAAGCCAGTAATTGCCGCGAGATTTTTTTGACGGATCGCGTCTCAATCCAGTAAGGTGATGACACGTGCATTAACAAGCGCGTCACCTCATCCATCTCATCGATCGAACTCGTCGGTTTCTTCGCCTAGCAAAGCCTGGTATTACGCCAGCGCTTGCGCACGAGTCTTTTCCATAATTGTTCAAGGACGTTTGGTATGACGCTACAAGAGATCCTTGGCGGCAAGGGGGCGCTAGTCCACTTCATTGGTCCCAATGAAACGCTCACCGAGGTCGTGCGGCGCTTGTTTGCCCATCGCATCGGATCGCTCCTGGTTTGCGAACCCGGCAGCGACTGCGAGGCCAACATGCTCGGCATTATCACCGAACGCGACATCTTGCGGGCACTGGCCGAGAATCGCGCATCGCTCGATCTGCTGCGCGTGCGCGACTATATGACCAGCGACACCGTCAACGGTTCTCCCCAGGATGAAATCGCGGAGGTCATGGGGCTGATGACCAACCGCCGGATTCGCCACTTGCCCGTGCTCGACGCCGGTCGCCTGGTTGGCATCGTATCCATTGGCGACGTCGTCAAGGCCCAGCACGATCAGATGCTGCTCGAAAACCACTATCTGCGGAATTACCTGCACGGCGGCAGCGCCGGGGAACTGGCGTAACACGCCAACACACGACATCACTACGTTGCCAGATAGCGCTCGATTTTCGCCCGGCTGATCTCCACCCCCAGACCGGGGCCTTCGGGCGTCGCCATCATGCCGTCCACCGTTTCGATGCGCTCGGCCAGCACGTCGCCGCGCAGTTCGTGAAACGACAATTCGCTGCTGGTCGAGAACGCCGGCGTTGAGGCCGCCACTTGCAACAGGGCGGCGGCGGCCGGACCAACCGATTCTCCCGCGTCGAGTGCGGCGATCATTCCCGCCGCCTCGGCCACCACGCCGCAGGCCCGCGCCGCCGAGAGGCCCCCCACGCGCGCCATATCGACGACGACTAGCTCCGCGGCCTCTTGTCTGGCGGCGTCCACGATCCGCGCGGGGCTGTCAATCACCATCCGCGCGCCGATCGCCACAGCCGTTTGCTGTCGCAATCGGGCCAAACGCGCCAGATCGCCACCGGCGATCGGATCGACGAAGTGCCGCACCTCCGCGTGGCGTTCCAGCTTTTGGCACAGCGCCAGCGCCGCGGCGGCATCGAGGCGTCCTAAACCATCGACCCTCAGTTCCACGCGCTCGCCAATCGCTTCCATCACCGCCATGATGCGCGCGCCGTCGGTCTCGGCATCGCCGCTGCCAGGGATGACTTGCGCATGAAAGCCGCGGTCGGCCAATTCGCGCGCCCGCAGCACCACGGTTTCGATCCCTTCCTGCGGCAAACGCGCCGCAATGGGTATCCGCGCGCGATAGGGCCCCCCCATCAAATGACAGATCGGCTCCCCCAGCGCCCGGCCGATCATGTCCCACGAAGCCATCTCCACTGCCGCTCGTAGTGGCGCTGGCCGCAATAGATCGAGCCGCGCTAGCTCCTCGATCTGAAACACGTTCCGGCCCGCCAAGCCGGGCAAGAGCGCTCGCCGCCGGTCGGCCAATTCCCCCGGCCGCCACGCCAGCCCCGCCTCGCCCCACCCTTCGTGCCCATCGTCGCTGGCCAAACGCACCAACAGTGAGCGCAGTGGTACGACCGAATCGCTACGCGGCACATCAACCAAAAAGAATTCGAGATCGCTGATCTTCATGCACGCGCGCTCGTCGAACTCGCGCCCGGGCTAGCTGGCGCTGGCCATCGCCCTTAGCTCGCGCGGCAATTGAAAATGAACATCTTCGCGCCGGACAAATCGCTCGTCGACCTGCGCGCCAAATCGCTTTTCCAAGAACGCGATGCAGTCCTGCACCACAATCTCGGGCGCGCTCGCCCCGGCGGTAATCAACACCGTTTCGCTCCCGTTGAACCACTTTTCGTCGATCTCCGCCGCTCCATCGATCAGGTAGGCGCGGATGCCGTCCTCGCGAGCCAGTTCCGCCAGCCGCTGACTGTTCGAGCTGTTCTGGCTCCCCAGCACAAGGCACACATCGACCTCGCGCGACAACTCCTTCACCGCCTCTTGCCGGTTCTGGGTGGCGTAACAAATGTCCTCGGTCGGCGGCGCGGTGATGCCCGGAAATCGCTGTTTGAGCCGATCGATGATGCGATTGGCGTCGTCCACGCTGAGCGTGGTTTGCGTCAGATAGGCCAGCTTGGCTTCGTCCGCCACCTGCAAGCGATCCACGTCTTCGGGCGACTCGACCAGCACGATCGCCTCCGGCGCCTCTCCCATCGTGCCAATCACCTCGTCGTGCCCTTCGTGACCGATCAGCACAATGGTGTATTGCCGTTTGGCATAGCGAATCGCCTCCAAATGCACTTTGGTGACCAAGGGACAGGTGGCGTCCACCGTCCGCAAATTGCGTTCGCGCGCGATGCGCCGTATCTCCGGCGAAACCCCATGCGCCGAATACAAGAGCAAGGCGCCTTCTGGAACGTCGGTCAAATGATCGACAAACACCACCCCATTGGCCCGAAATCGTTCCACCACGTGCTTGTTGTGGACAATCTCGTGATAGACGTAAATCGGCGCGCCGTGGATCTTGAGCGCCAGTTCCAGGCTCTCGATCGCCATGTTGACGCCCGCGCAAAACCCGCGCGGGCTGGCCAGAATGATCTTCATGCGGTATTTCGGCTCCCGAGACGGCTTGCTGCCGTTCTTATGAGGCAGGCGCTAGTAGTATACTGGTCGCCAGCGCCACCGGCGACCCGTTGCCGGACCGCGCTCAACCCGCTTCTTTCCTCACCGATTGGCTCGCTCGCACGTGGCGGCAACGATTGCGACAGAATGTAGCTTGCCCAAGGTAGAAGCCCTCGCCGCGCGCGATTGGTCGCTAACCGAGAGCCAACGCTATTGCCGGCAGCTTGCACGTGGACACTACGAGAACTTTGTGGTGGCCAGCTTGCTGCTGCCGCGGCGCATGCGACAGCACTTTTACAACGTCTACGCTTATTGCCGCTGGTCCGACGACCTGGCAGACGAGGCGCCCGACCCGTCCACCAGCCTGCGTTTGCTCGATTGGTGGGAAGCCGAACTGCGCGCCTGCTATCAAGGAATCGCTCGGCATCCGGTGTTTGTGGCGCTGGCCGAGACGATTGAAATCTTCGCCATCCCGATCGAACCGCTCGCCCGGTTGCTGACCGCCTTTCGCCGCGATCAACGGCAGCGCGCCTACGCCAGCCGCGCCGATCTGCTCGACTATTGCACCGGCTCGGCCGATCCCGTGGGCGAGTTGATCCTGTATCTAGGCAAATGCCACCGCGACGATACCTTGCGTCTGTCGAACTCGATCTGCACTGGCCTGCAACTCGCCAATTTTTGGCAAGACGTCGCTCGCGATTGGCAAATGGGGCGACGCTATCTGCCAGACGAAACCCTGCGCCAATTTGGCTGCGATGTGGCCGTGTTTGAGCAGCGACGCGCGACGCCCGAATTCCGCGCGGCGCTAGCGGCCGAAGTCGAGCAGGCGCAATCGCTGCTAACGAGCGGTCTGGCGCTGGTCGACTTGGTCCCCCGCGAACTCAAGCTCGACGTGTGGCTGTTCGCACAAGGAGGACTGGCGGTGCTGCAAAAGATTCGCGATCTGAACTACGACGTCTGGTCGCGGCGCCCCACGGTGTCCAAGTGGCGACAACTGCGCATGACCGCCAGGGGATGGCGACTTTCACGCACTGGGCGACTCCACGGAAGGACCGCCGCATGAACGATCTGGAGCAGAGCTACGCGTTGTGCGGACAGATTGCCCGCCGCGCCGCCAAGAACTTTTATTATTCCTTCTGGCTGTTGCCGCGTCCCCAACGCCGCGGCATGTGCGCGCTGTACGCCTTCTTGCGCCATACCGACGATTTGGCCGACGCCGCCGAACCGGTCGCTGCCCGCCGCGCGGCCCTGGCCCGCTGGCGCGAGTCGCTTGGTCGCGCGCTCGCCGGCCAATTCGATCACCCCATGCTCCCCGCCCTGGCCGACACGGTGGCGCGCTACGAAGTGCGGCCCATCGACCTGCATGCCGTGCTCGATGGCGTGGAGATGGACCTGGAAGACCGCTGCTACGAAACATTTCGCGAATTGGAGGCCTATTGCGAGCGCGTCGCCTCGGCGGTGGGACTGGCTTGTGTCCGCATCTGGGGGTGCCGCGACCCGCGCGCGCTAACACCTGCCAGGCAATGCGGCATCGCCCTGCAACTCACCAACATCTTGCGCGATCTCAATGAAGATCTCGCTCGCGGCCGCGTTTACTTGCCGCAAGAAGATCTGCGCCGCTTTGACTACTCCGCCGACGACCTGCGGGGCGGCCTGCGCGACGCGCGATTTCAAGCCTTGATGCGGTTCGAGATCGCCCGCGCTGAGGACTTTTACCGCCAAGGGGCGGCGCTCTCGGGCTACCTCTCCGGCGAATCACAGGCTGTCTTCGCGGCCATGTTCTCCACCTACCGCGCGCTGCTGGCAGAAATTAAGCGCCGTGATGGCGACGTGCTCACCGCGCGCGTCCGCCTGACCCCCTGGCACAAATGGCGTATCGCCGCCGGCAGTTATCTCACGCATACGCGCGCCATGTCCAAGCTGCGCGGAGTCGCCCGCGGATGAGCCAGCACGCGCCGCGCACGGCGGTAATTGGCGGGGGGCTGGCCGGGATGGCCGCCGCGGTCGCATTAACGCAGCACGGACTCGCTGTCGAACTGTTCGAAGCGCGCCGCAGCCTGGGCGGCCGCGCAACCAGCTATCACGACGCCGGCGCCGCGGAGGTTGTCGACCATTGCCAGCATGTCAGCATGGGATGCTGCACCAACCTACGCGACTTCTGCCGCCGTGTGGGGATCGACCCGCTGCTGCGCCGTGACGAAACATTGAGCTTTATTGCCCCAGATGGCCGGCAATATCGCTTCGCGGCCACTCCGGGGATCCCCGCGCCGCTGCACTTGGCGCAAGGTCTTTGGAAGTTGGGTTACTTGTCTCGCGCCGAACGGCTGTCGATCGGTCGCGCCCTGCTGGACCTGGCTCGTGAGCCCGCCACGCGCGATGACGAACCAACGATTGGCGATTGGCTCCGGCGACATGGCCAGACGGAACGCGCGATCGAGCAGTTCTGGTCGCTCGTGCTCGTCAGTGCCCTGAGCGAGACGGTCGATCGCGCCGGCCTGCGCTACGCCCGCAAAGTGTTCGTCGACGGCATGATGGCTCACCGCGAGGGTTACACCATCGAAGTGCCGACCGTGGCGCTCGATCAGCTTTATGGCGATTCGCTCCTGGCGTGGTTCGCCCGTCATGGGGCGCGCGCGCGGATGGAGTGTCCCGTTACGCAAATCAATCCGGCGGCTGATGGCCGAATCGCGCTCACGATGAAGGGAGGCGCTCCAGAATCGTTCGACTACGTTGTGCTGGCCACGCCGTGGCGCCGCGCTGCCGAACTCTTGCGCGACATCGAACCGCTAGCGCCGGTGATGGCTGCCATCTCGCGGCTCGAAGCGGCCCCCATCACCGGCGTCCATCTTTGGTTCGATCGCCCCATCACGACGCTGCCGCACGCAGTGCTGGTCGGTCGGCTCAGCCAATGGTTGTTTCGCCGTGCTGTGCATGCTTCAGAAGATTCCATGACCAAGTCCCGTGAAGCGGGCGGCCATTACTATCAAGTCGTCATCAGCGCTTCGCGCGCGCTCAAGCAGCAAGACCGCGACACAACCCTCTCGCAAGTCGTTAAAGACCTGCGCGAGGTGTTTCCCGCCGCTCGCGAAGCGCGGCTGCTGCGGCAGCGATTAGTTACAGAACGCGAAGCGGTCTTTAGTCCCTTGCCCGGAGTTGATCGGCTCCGCCCCGCACAACAAACACCCGTCGACAATCTGTTCCTGGCGGGCGATTGGACCGCGACTGGTTGGCCCGCCACCATGGAAGGCGCGGTGCGCGGGGGCTATCTTGCCGCGGAAGCGCTATTGGCGCGGCTGGGCCGCCCTCAGAATCTGCTCGTCCCCGACCTGCCGCCGTCGTGGATCATGCGTCGACTTACGGGCCGAACGAACGGAAGAAATTCCGCACCGGCTGACCCGGCACAAATCGTGGCTGCACCACCACCGGAGTGACCCAAGTAGTCACCGGCGCTGGCGCCACCACCGTCGCCGTGGCAGGCGCAAAGAAGGTCGTCGTCGGAGCATAGAAAGTCGTCACTGGTGTCGCCGGCGCGAAGAACGTGGTGGTTGGCGCATGGAATGTCGTCACGGGCGTGGCCGGCGCAAAGAACGTTGTTGTCGGTACGGCGCCAATCACATGCG
>JAIBBY010000058.1 GCA_019694455.1 Pirellulales bacterium | reverse complement strand
ACATGCCGCGTGCCGTCGATCGTGACGAACCAACTGCGGCGGGCCTTCCAAAACCAAGGACGTGGCGTACGCGCCATGGCAAAACCTCCAAGCTTGAGACGGTAGGGAACCATCCCGCGCAAGCCTGAAGGTTTGCGTCGCGTCACCGAGTGGCGGACACCACTCGGTGACGTTTCTTTTCCACCTTGCCCAGATTCTGTATCAGAATTCTGTATCTGGACCAGGTCACGTTGTCGTAAGTCTAGTATCCCCGACTGGATTCGAACCAGTAACCTTCGGCTTCGGAGGCCGACACTCTATCCAATTGAGCTACGGGGACTTACGGTAACTCACTGTACCGGCGTAGTGCGGCGGATTCAAGGACGAGCGCCGGCCCCAATCGCACGCTGGATATTTGATAATTGCTCGGCGGCGCCGGGCAAGTTGGGATTGATCCGCAACGCGTCGCGTAGGTGGGTCACCGCTTCCTGACGGCGGCCGACCATCGCCAGCGCCAGCCCAAGCGCCTGGCGCAGCCGGGCCGAGTTGGGATGCAACTGCGACGCGCTGGTGAGCGATACGATGGCCGCGTTGATTTTGCCTTGTCGAATCAAGGCCTCGCTTAGCAGCAGGCGGCCCTCGATCATCATGGGAAACAGTTCGATCGACTTGCGCAGTTCGTGCTCGGCCTCCGCGAAGCGCTCTTGTTTGAGCAGCGAAAGACCAAGATTCACGCGGGCCGAGGCATTTCTGGGATCGCTGGCCGCCGCGCGACGAAACCACTCTTCGGCCGCGGCGAACTCGTTGCGCTTGCCATAGATCACGCCGATTCCGGTCATCGCGTCGGCACTATGGGGATCGATGGCCAGCGCATCCTGGTGGTACTTGGCCGCGGCGGCATCTTCCCCGAGATCGGCGGCGATCTGGCCCAAACCGGTAAGCGCGGCGGTCGATTGGCGATTGAGCAGCAGCGCGGCGGCGAATTGATCGCGGGCCGCCTGGCGCTCGCCGAGCGTATAGTAGGCGCGCGCCAGATTGACGCGACTCTCGACATCGTTGGGCAACAGCCGGACCGAAGTTTCCAGCAGTTGCTTGGCTTCGGTCCAACGCGACTGGGCGATGCGCAGCGCGCCCAAGTTGTTGTTGGCCATCGACGAGGTGGGATTCTTGGCGAGGGTGTCGAGCCAAAGGGTTTCGTTCGACGGGGCGCCAAAAATCTCGGCTCGAGCGCGTGACTGTAGGACCAGCGCCGCGCAAACCGCCGCGGCTGCCAGCGGGAGTGCCAAGCGCGCCCAGCGAACCCGAGCCGCCCAATGACCGCCAAGCCCAACCAGCAGCGCGATCACCGCGGGCAGAGCTGGATATTGCCAGTGGTCGGCCACCAGGGAATAGCGCATGAAGAAGATGTTGACGACGCCCAATACGGGGAGCAGCGCGGCGAGATAGACGCCGAGCGCCACTAAGGGCGCCAAGCCGATCCGTTTGCGAAGCATCCATAAGGCGACCAGGATCGCGACGAGGGCCACGAGCGGCAGCCAGGTGAGGGGATTGGCGATCGCTGGCTTCCACAAGGGATAGACGAACGACAGGTTGATGGGTAGCAGCGCCTTGCCGAGATAGAACCAGACCGCCCAGGCTGAGAGCGCCAGACGGGACAGGGCGCCATCTTGGCGAATGATGTTTTCGCCAATGGCCTGTGACTGCTGAAACCAGAGACCAACAGCGCCGAGAACCAAGGAAACCAGGAAAAAGGGAGCGACAAAGCCGAGATCAAACCGGGTGAGTCGCCGCTGACGCCAAGCGATGAGGATGACAAGGACGATGGGAATGGTCACAGCGCTGGTCTTACTGAGCATCGCCAGGATGAATAGCGCCAATGCGGCAATATACGGGCGGGCACGACGCGAGTCGTAAGCCGCCAGAGCGACGATCATGGACGCCAGCGAAAAACCGGTGGCGAGCAGGGTCTTGCACTGAATGATCCAATTCACCGCTTCCACGGTCAGCGGGTGGACCGCAAAGAAGAGGCCGCACAGCCAAGCGGCAGGCACGCGCAAGCGCTGGCATAGCTGCCAAACCAAAACGGCGTTGATGCCGTGCAACAGAAAATTCACCAGTCGATAGCCGATTGGGTCGTCGCCCCAGATTCGCCACTCTAGCCAGAGGAGCGAATAGCTCACCGGCCAATAGTCTGGTTGCTGAATGGAGAACCAGACATGCGCGAGGCCAGAGCTTTCGGTAATGAAGCGGTTGCCGCGAATCGCGGTGGCGTCGTCCCAAACCCAGTCGCCGCCGACGGCGGGCCAGTTGGCCAGAACGACCGCTGCGAACAGCAAGAACGAAAGAAAAGCGACCTGCGCTCGCGAACCAGAAAACTCCAGCCAGCGAAGCGAAGCCCGCGCGCCAACAACGGGAGCGGTTGAAACAACGGCGGCACGAGCAGGCATGACGCTATTTTACCCCGGGGACACGGCGGGCCGAAGACACGGTTTTGCACATTCTGAAGGTCAGTGGTCTGGGGCGCGCCGCGTGGGGAAACTCAATTGCACGATTTGATGCGAAATCGGGGGGTTAGACTCCGACAACTCTGAATTGCCATTGCTCGGATCCGGCCCGCAATACCAGCGCAAGTCATTGTGCGCAAACAGCGTTTGCGCGTGCAACGACCACTGTCATAGAGAAATGGATTTCGGAGTTATCGGATTCGCCTAAGCGAATATAAATCTGACGCCGGCTAGCAAGGCAGGGCGAAATCGGAGCGAATTTGCCGGCCGGCGACGGAGCGATTGGGAACCGCACCAGCCACGATTCTGGCGCAACTCGCTAGACTTTGGCGATGCCAGCCGCGCGACGAAGCCGCTATGTGTTCATTGCCCTGGAGGCCGGTTGCGCGCTATTGGCCGTTGGCCTCGGCTGGCTGTTGGGAGTTGATCTCTGGAAGCGGGTGGATTGGTCGCCCAAGGTTCTGGCATTGGGCACTTTTGGCGCCGTGCCGATCCTGCTCGTCGCCGCTGGCGTGGCGCGATCGAATTGGACGCCGATTCGGCGCCTGATGCGTCTGGTGGACGAACTGATCGTGCCGTTCTTTGGCGGCTGGTCGGTCTGGGAGATGGCGCTCGTCTCGGCCGCGGCGGGCGTTGGCGAAGAACTGCTGTTTCGCGGCGTGCTGCAATCGTTCGTGGAAGAACGTTTGGGAGTTGTGGCGGCGATCACAATCGCGAGCGTGGTCTTTGGACTGGCGCATTACCTGACCACGGCCTACGCGGCGCTGGCGCTAATGATTGGCGTCTATCTGGGATGGCTGTATCTCGTGACGGGCAACCTGGCTGTGCCGATGGTCGCTCATGGGGTCTACGACTTCTTGGCGCTGGTCTGGCTGACGCGGTTCGGCAAGGCGCCGCGAGTTGTGTCTGACTTGCGCGGCGAAATGGAGCCAGCGAACGAAAAAGGCGTCCCGACTCCTTTTGGGGAATCGGGACGCCACTCGTAGCGAGACCAGGCCCTCTGAACCTCAGAGGTTTGTCAAGCGTTTGCCGCGGTTAGCCGCCGCAGCAATTCGACTCGCAGCAGACCGGGACCGGGCAGCAGACCGTCACCGGCACCTGCTTGCAGATCACCCGCGGCACGCATCGCGTGTAGGTGCAGGCAACTTGCTTGGGCACACACCGGACGCAGTTGATCGTCTTGGTGTAGTGCACCGGCTTGCAGATGCAATACGGAACCTGCTTGACGCGCTTCTCGGCAACCATGTGGCAGACCTTGTAGGTGCAGGTCTTCACACGCTGCTCGGGCACCATCTTGCAGACCGTGTAGGTGCAATGCTTCACGCGCTGTTCCGGAACCATCCGGCAGACCGTGTAGCTGCATTCCTTCACGCGTTGCTCGGGCACCATCTTGCACACCTTGTAGGTGCAGGTCTTGACGCGTTGCTCGGGCACCATCTTGCAAACGGTGTAGCTGCATTCCTTCACGCGCTGCTCACGTTCGATGTGGCAGACCTTGTAGGTGCAGGTCTTGACGCGTTGCTCGGGCACCATGTGGCAGACCTTGTAGGTGCAGGTCTTCACGCGCTGCTCGGGCACCATCTTGCACACCGTGTAGGTGCAGGTCTTGACGCGTTGCTCGGGCACCATGTGGCAGACCTTGTAGGTGCAGGTCTTCACACGCTGTTCCGGCACCATCTTGCAGACGGTGTACGGAATGCGCTTCTCATGCTGCTCTTTGACCATGTGGCAGACCTGATAGGTGCAGGTCTTGACACGTTGCTCCGGCACCATCTTGCAGACGGTGTAGTTGCAGGTCTTGACGCGTTGCTCGGGCACCATGTGGCAGACCTTGTAGGTGCAGGTCTTCACGCGTTGCTCGGGGACCATCTTGCACACCGTGTAGGTGCAGGTCTTGACGCGCTGTTCCGGCACCATCTTGCAGACGGTGTACGGAATGCGCTTCTCATGCTGCTCTTTGACCATGTGGCAGACCTGGTAGGTGCAGGTCTTCACACGTTGCTCAGGCACCATCTTGCAGACGGTATAGGTGCAGTGCTTCACGCGCTGCTCGGGAACCATCCGGCAGACAGTGTAGGTGCAGGTCTTGACGCGTTGCTCGGGCACCATCTTGCACACCGTGTACGGAATCTTCTTCACGCACACTTCGCGCTCGTAACGGCAGCACTTCACTTCGCGGGTCTCGGTGCGGGGCACCCAAACCTTCTTGCACACCTTGACGGGCGGGCATTGGATCTGGCACTTCTTGACCGGACCGGGGCAATACACGCAACGGCAGCAGCAAGGATCCCACTTCCAGCAGCCAGGCTCCTGGACGCACTTGGTGATCACCGGGCCGGGGCACTCGGTGACCTGGGTTTGCCACTCGCCGCAGCAGACCTGGATCGTCTTGGTAAAGTGAACCGGCTTGCAGACCGTATAGCAGCACTCGCGTTCGCGAGTCTCGTAGACGGGCTTGCAGACCGTATAGCAAATGTCCTTGGACTTGGTCTCGTAGACCGGCTTGCAGACCGTGTAGCAGATCTCACGGGTCTTGGTCTCGTAGACCGGCTTGCAGACCGTGTAGCAAATGTCCTTGGTCTTGGTCTCGTACACCGGCTTGCAAGTGGTGTAATGGCAGACGCGCTCGCGGGTCTCGTAGACCGGCTTGCAGACCGTGTAGCAGATCTCACGAGACTTGGTCTCGTAGACCGGCTTGCACACGGTGTAGCAAATGTTCTTGGTCTTGGTTTCCCAGACCGGCTTGCAGACCGTGTAGCAGATGTTCTTGGTGCGGGTCTCGTAGACCGGCTTGCAGACCGTGTAGCAAATCTCACGAGTTTTGGTCTCGTAGACCGGCTTGCAAGTGGTGTAACGGCAGACGCGCTCGCGAGTCTCGTAGACCGGCTTGCAGACCGTGTAGCAGATCTCACGAGTCTTGGTCTCGTAGACCGGCTTGCACACGGTGTAGCAGATGTTCTTGGTGCGGGTCTCGTAGACTGGCTTGCAGACCGTGTAGCAGATGTTCTTGGTCTTGGTTTCCCAGACCGGCTTGCAGACCGTGTAGCAGATGTTCTTGGTCTTGGTTTCCCAGACCGGCTTGCACACGGTGTAGCAAATCTGCTTGGTACGAGTCTCGTGGACCGGTTTGCACACGGTGTAGCAAATGTCCTTGGTACGAGTTTCCCAGACTGGCTTGCAGACCGTGTAGCAGATCTGCTTGGTCTTGGTCTCGTACACCGGTTTGCACACGGTGTAGCAGATGTCCTTGGTGCGAGTCTCGTAGACCGGCTTGCAGACCGTGTAGCAAATGTCCTTGGTCTTGGTTTCCCAGACCGGCTTGCACACGGTGTATTCGCATTCGCGATAGGCCGTCTCGTGCTCGTACCGGACGCAGTTGATCGTCTTGGGCTCGCAGATCTTCTCGTACACCGTCTTGTAGCAGGTGTAGTTCTGCTTTTCCCAGACGACCTCTTTACAGGTCTTCATGACCGTATGACATTGCTGCTTACAACATGCGTAGCTTGCCACGGCTACGCTTCCGGCACAGCTTTTGTACCGGAGTGCGCCGAGATATCCGGCGCTCGCCGTGTTGGCCGACATCGCGACAAGCAGCAGCGCGATGATCGGCACTCCCAACAGTTTTCTCATTGTTCTCGCCTCCTCCAAGGACAGCACCACTCTCGAAAGGCCTGGTTCGTTTGGGCGATACCTCGCCCTTGGTTTTGTCGGCACGCCTAACTTTCCCCGTTTAGCTGCTCATCCCAAATCACAAGGATTTTGTGGGCTGCGCGGGGACCCTAGGCGGCACAAACCACCTCACCGGATGGCCGACTGGAGTGGGTTATCGTCAACTTGGGAAACTTGCTTGACTTGGATAAGCGTCATTAACTCATTGCAGCGGGAGTGTTATGCCATTGGTATGGTTCCTACTCTCTACTCGACCGCCGCGCGTGCGCGTGTGTTGCCAATTTTGCGGGTCGGACGCTTGGCGCGGGTTAAACCGCGCAAAGGGCGCCAGTCGGGCGAGCGGGGCGAGAGGCCCGCGGTTTAGCCGCCGATCTGCGGAAGCAGCGGCATTCTTGGCGAGCGATAAGGAAGCCGCTGCTCGTAGAGCCGCAGCCGCTGGCGGATGAATTCCGACTCTTGACCTTGCTGCTGGGCGAGTCGCAGCGCTTGGCGGGCGGTGTTTGCCGCCTGTTCAAATTCGCCGGTTGCCGCCAACGCGGCCGCCAGGGTATCGAGATAAGAGGGTATGCTGCCTTGCGTTTGGCGGCATGCGGACTGGGCGAGCGCCACCGCCTCCTGCGGCCGGCGGATTTGCTCGTCGCTGCAAGTCGCCCATAACCAAGCCAGCTCGTTTTCGGCGTGCGGCATTCTAGGGCGGAGCACGAGTGCCGCATGGAGTAGTTCGACCGCTTCGTGTTGCTTTCCTTGCCGACTCAAGAGTTGGCCCAAGGACGCATGCGATTCCGCGGATTCTGGCGCCAAGCCGATTGAGGCTCGCAACTCGCGTTCGGCCAACTCGAATTGAACCGGCTCCTCGTTAGCGAACGACATGCCCAACCAATAGCGCGAACGATAATCTGTCGGCAACGAGTCGGCCGCCCGCCGCAGGCAGTCGCGGGCATCGCCAGCTCCTGCCGAGAGGCGATGCACGCCACAATAGAGGTTCGTTAGCGGATCGGTGGGATCGACGGCCAGGCGTTGTTGTTGATCGTCGAACAGGATTTGCGATGCCAACCCTAGTTCAAGGCGTTCCGCCATCTCTTCGTTGGCTCGCAGACTGGGATGCCAGCGATCGGCGGGATTCCAGTTGTCGTCGCGCTCGTAATTAAAGGAGATATCGAGCGTGGCGACGCCCGCCTGGCGACAGGCTTCGAGCATCACTTGCGTTTTGGTGCTGGGCTGGATGCCCGCGACGCAGGATGCGACCTGGCGCTGTTTTGCTACTTGCGCGAACTCGAGCAATAGGCGACGCGAGATTTCGCGGACCGGCGTGCGATTTGCTTCGCCGCGATTCCACCATTCGTCCAAGGCGTTTACGAGCGCCGAATGACGCAAGAGAGGGGGTTCGCGATATACCGAATCGGCCATGCCGACGCGCAATGTGCCGTCGGCGCCTAGCTGCGCGTATGGCTGCGTCAAAGGGCCAAGACGGTTGAAGGGGGCAACCATCTTGCGGCGCTGCCGCAGGAACGGATTGCGCTCGTCGTGGAATTGGGCATAAAGCAAAACTGCGGCGCGCGGCGCCGGGCCCGTGGCCAACGCCTCGCGCAATTGAATCACCGAATGGAGGGTGCTGTACCCGGGGGCGGCGAAGTTGACGATTTCGTATTGCGGCAAGCGCTCTTGCAATCGCCAGGCCAGCGAGTCCTCGTCATTGAGGGAATATCCATGCGTGTACGAACAGCCGAAGAGCCAGATTTGGGGGCGCGGCGGCGAATGGATTTCTGCAATTGGATGCGTAATACGATGCCCCAAAGCGTCGTGAGTGGCATACCAGCGGTACTTGCCGTCGTAGCAGATTTGCTGGCGGCCAGGGATTGGCGCATAGCCGAGCGTGGGATGCTTGCGATAGAGCCGTCCGGCTGGCTCGACCCGGATGTTGGCATTCTTAGCGAGAAACGGAGTATACCCTAAGAGACGGGCCGCGACCTCGGCGGCCGCGGATGTCACCACAAGCATCATGACCGCGAGGATCGCGGCAAAAGCGAGGCGCTTGGCGCGAGGCCTGGATGGTAAGGTCGCCGGACCCAATGGGGCGGCGCTGGGAGAGGAGCAGGTCTCGGAGATCAAGCGAGCACCAGGAAAGGAGTAACGCCCTGTGGCGCGAGCGTTTCCCCCAAAGTCCTGACGCGCCGAGTTCCGTAGCCTCTAAGCATAGCGGACCCGCGGCAGGTGTCGAGGGGGGGCCGATGTTCCTAACTCCTTTCACTGCTTGGGAAACCGTATTGTCGCCACACTCTTCCTTCGCGCCGCGTGCGTAAGCACGGATGGCAAAATCACGATGGATTTGGCGCCGCCAGAGAATTACATCCTGCAATTCGCTGCCAACGAAGACATTTCCCGGCTGTAAGGGATAAGCCGGCTGCACCACGCACCCGCTCGCCCTTGTGACCCGGCGGCCTGTGTCTTAGAGTTGGATTGACTCTTAGGGCAATCCTGCGCGAGTTTTCCGTTCGGTCGGCATTACGGAATCGAAAGGGAATCCCCGCGTCGAACCACGTTACCCGGCTGGGGTCCATTTGCCGCACAACGATCATGCATTCGGCGAATCAGCCGCCCCGATCGACGCAACGCGGGGTGCGAACGAGGCCAACAAGCCCGAGGTGACGGTACCGAAGGCAGTGGTTAGCCGTTTGAGCCTTTACTTGCGCGAGCTTCAACAGCTTGTCCGCGATGGGCACCAGACGACCAGCTCGAACCAGCTAGGCAAAATGCTGGGATTCACCGACGCGCAGGTGCGAAAGGACTTGGCCTACTTCGGACATTTTGGCTACCCAGGCATTGGCTACCGCTGCGACGAGTTGATCGGCGCGATCAAGCGAATCCTGGGAACACACCTGCAATGGAATGTGGCGCTCATCGGGGCAGGCAACCTGGGGCGAGCCTTGTTGGGCTACAAAGGGTTTCAGCAGCAAGGCTTTCGGGTGGTGGCGGCGTTCGACAACGACGCGAGCAAGGTGGGGGACAAGATCGAAGGGGTGGAGGTTTTTCATCTCGACGATTTACCGAGGCTGACCAAATCGCTCAAGATTCGCCTGGCCATCGTGGCGGTGCCGGCAGTGGCGGCGCAGGGGGTGGCCGATCGCCTGGTGGCGAGCGGCATCGATGGGGTGCTCAACTTCGCGCCGATGACGATCTCGCTGCCGGGCACGGTCCGACAGGTAGGGGTCGATTTGGCAATCGAACTCGAACAACTTGCTTTTGCGGTGGCTAACCGACAAAGCGAGTCGTAGATCGCCGGATTGCTTTGCCAAAGCGATCTTCGGCGCTGCCTGACAGGATTCACGAATTGGCGAGCGGTAGAATGCTGTAGGTAATGCCGTTTACTTCCAAGAACCAAGAAATGACGATCCAACAGCTCAAGGCCATTCACGACGCGCAACCATTCACACCGTTTGTACTGCATACTGCCGACGGACGGTTTTTTCCCGTCCCACATCGAGATTTTCTATCCCATTCCCCAGGTGGCCGGACGCTGGTTGTCTATCGCGACGACGAATCGTTTAGCATCCTGGATCTGCTCCTGGTGACGGAGATCGAAGTTCCGCGACCGATGCAATAGGCTGGGGAGCAAGCATAAATGGTCGCCCAGCGCGAACCTATCGACCGCCGCTACGACTCATTGCAAGGCGGTGCGCACTGAAGCATCGTCGCCGCGCCTTTGTTTCTGGAGGGCGCCATGTGGTATCTTTCTTGTTAGATGATGCTTGCGCCGGGAATGTTTGCGCTATTTGATTGCGGTGTATGTCGAACGATTCGCACAATTCAAACTCTCCGAGCGCCCCCTTCAAGATTGAAGTGGCGGAGCGGGTCAAGCGGCTGCCACAGGCCTACCTGTTCGGCAAGATTAACGCGCTGATGTACCAGAAGCGTCGCGCGGGCGCCGATGTGATTGACCTGGGCATGGGCAATCCACATGACCCGCCAAGTGATCTGGTCATCGAAAAGCTGTGCGAGGCGGCGCGCGAAGCGGAGAACCACGGTTACAATCCGTCGATTGGCATCCTCAATTTGCGCCGCGAAGTCGCCGGCAAATACTTGCGAAAATATGGTGTGCGGCTCGATCCCGAGAGCCAGGTCATCGTATGCCTGGGATCGAAAGAGGGATTCAGCCACGCGTGCCTTGCCCTGTTGGGACCAGGAGACTCCGCGATTGTGCCGGCGCCGAGTTACCCGGCCCACGTCTATGGCGTGACGCTGGCGGCAGGCAATGCGATTGCGCTGGAAATTGCCGACCCGCAAAAGTACCTGTCGAACGTGGCCTACTCGTGCCAGCATCTTTACCCGCGGCCCAAGCTGGTGATCGTCAATTTTCCGCACAATCCGTCGGCGGTGACGATCGACCCCGAGTTTTATGTGGAGCTGGTGCAACTAGCCAAGCGTTACGGCTTTATGGTCATCAGCGACATGGCGTATGGCGACATTGGCTTTGACGGGTATCAGCCGCCGAGTTTTTTGGCCACTCCGGGGGCGCTCGACGTGGGGATTGAGCTCACCACGATGAGCAAGGGCTACAACATGGCGGGTTGGCGAGTGGGCTACGCGACCGGCAACGCCGAGATGCTCAAGGCTTTGGCCACGGTCAAGGCGTACTACGACTACGGCATGTTCTTGCCGATTCAAGTGGCCGCGATCGTGGCGCTGCGCGACACCGACGCCGCAGTGGAGGAGCAAGCGCGCATGTATCAACGCCGCCGCGATGTGCTGGTGGAAGGATTGCGACGGCTGGGATGGGACATTACGCCGCCGCGGGCTGGGATGTTTGTCTGGGCCAAGATCCCGCCGCGCTGGACGTCGCAGATGGACTCGGTGAACTTTGCGATGAAACTGCTGGAAGAGGGGGACATTGTGGTATCCCCTGGCGGCGGATTTGGACCGGCGGGAGAGGGCTTTGTGCGCATGGCCCTGGTGGAGAACGAAGCCCGCCTGCGCCAGGCATTGCGGCAGATTGGCCGTTGCCTGGGGACAGAACCCCACAGCGCCGCAGCAAGCGCCGTCGAGCAGGCGCACGAATCGGAGATTGCCGGCTAATTTGCGGGAGCGGCCACCGCAGGTTTGTGTGGGCGCAAAAAAAAGAGGGTTCTTGTTCGCCGGGACAAGAACCCTCAATTCGAGGCTGTCCGGCCGAGCAATCACTTGCTCTCACCGGAGACCCACAGCCATAGTCGTCGTATCGGAGCGATTAGCGCGCGACTTTACTTCGACCGCCGTTGGCGGCGGCGCAATTCGCAAGTTGGCGAACTTCGCCCGTTAGAACCGGCACGACACGGCGCAAGCGGCTTCTCGGCCCCTGCCGAGAGCGCCTTCGGTCTGTTATGATCGGCCAAGTTTGCGCCAGCGCGAATTGCCGTCTGGCGCCATGCGTCTTGCTTGCTACCACACACAGCCCCCGCACACTTATGTCGCGCCCCGCCAAGCTCGCATTGGAAGATGGAACCGTCTACACCGGTTTGGCCTTTGGGGCCGAAGGAGAAGTGGATGGGGAGGTGGTCTTTAACACCTCGATGACCGGCTATCAGGAAATATTGACCGATCCCAGCTATCGCGGACAGATCGTGGCGATGACGACGCCGCTGATCGGCAACTATGGCGTCAACTCGCAGGACTTGGAAAGCGCCAAGCCGCACTTGGCGGGCTTTGTGGTGCGCGAAGACAGTCGACTGGCGAGCAATTACCGGGCAGAAGGTGGGTTGGGCGATTATCTCCGCGCGCATGGCGTGGTGGGAATCGCCGGCGTCGATACGCGGGCGCTGGTGCGCCGCACACGGACGCACGGCGCCATGAAGGGAATCGTTTCGACGCTCGACCTGGACGACACTAGCCTGGTGGCTAAGGCCCAGGCGAGCCCCGGACTGGTCGGGCGCGATTTGATACGCGAGGTGATGCCGTCGCAATCGCGGCTATGGAGCGAGCGCTTGCACCCGTTGGCGACAGAAACATTCGGACGACAAACCGAAACATCGGGCGAACCGCATGTGGTTGCCCTCGACTTTGGCATGAAGTGGAACATCCCTCGACACCTGGCCGACATGGGATGTCGAGTGACGGTGCTGCCTGGCACATCAACCGCCGCCGAGGTGCTGGCAGAGCGGCCTGACGGCGTGTTCTTGTCGAACGGACCGGGCGACCCCGAACCGCTTGACTATGCCATCGACACGATTCGCGGCGTGCTCGGCAAGCAGCCGGTGTTTGGCATCTGCCTAGGGCATCAACTGCTGGCGCTGGCCTGCGGCGCCAAGACGTTCAAATTGAAATTTGGTCACCGAGGAGCGAATCAGCCGGTGATGGACCTGAGCAACGAAAAGGTCGAGATCACATCACAGAATCACGGCTTCGCGGTAGACGAAGCGTCGCTGCCCGATTGCCTGGAAGTGACGCATCGCAACCTGAACGACCAAACGATCGAGGGATTGCGGCATCGCGAGTTGCAGGCGTTCAGCGTGCAATACCACCCCGAGGCTTCGGCTGGTCCGCACGACAGCAGCTATTTGTTTCGGCGATTCCGCGAGATGCTCGGTTAGTCGGCTCATTCGCCGAACAGGGCGCAGACCACTTCGATAGCGTGCTGGGCTCGCGCTGCGTCTTGTTTTTCTGGTTCCGAATTGCACTTGCGGTACGTGGCCAACGCGCGGCGAATATAGTGCTCGCGCGATTCGTTGAGCTGGGAAGGGCCCAGCTTGGCCAGCGTCGTGGGCCACAGCTGCTTGAGGCGATCGAGCGCGGTCTCACTGCCTGACAGGGCGGCAAAGACGGTGTCGTCCAAGAGTTCCAAGGCTTCGACCGTGCGGTTCGCCGGTTGGCTGGCGGCGCTCCAATCGTTGTCGGCGGCGCGAATCATCGTGTTGCTTGATCTGGTTCGGGTATCGGATTTTGAGGGTTCGATTCGCGGGCGCGCGGTTCGCGAGGCGCCTTGACCAGCCAACAGCCGATCGATTCCCGGTCGGCTGACGGCGGCATCGGTCGCGCCCACTTTGGCAAGACGCGGAAAGACGCCGCGGGGTTCGCCTGGCGCGGGCTGAAAAACGGCGGGGCGTTCGGGGCTTTCCAACTGACGCAGCAGGCTATCGGCGAGATTTTGGAGTTGCGGCAGCCGGAGAGTAGTGCGTTCAATGGCCAAGTGCGTGGCTAGAGTGTGGGTTCCTCCTTTGAGGACCGCTCGCAGGTAGCGTCCCCAGGGGGTGGGCTGCACTGTGGAACGCGTGTCGCCCACCTGATGGACCAATGTTTTGGCGTCGCGGCCCAGACGCCGAAACTCGGGGAGTTCTTGATCGCTGGTGAGGATGCGAAAGGGACGCCGTGGCGAGGGCTTAAGGCCGGTGGTGAAGGAGAACTCGCGACGGCACTCCACCGGCAGGCAGTTGAGCACCGCAGCCAAAAGTTGCTGCCGATCGCGATTGGCGATGAGCACCAGCCGATCGCCCGACAATAGGACGTCGACGCATTGCAGCACCGCCTCCAAACCCAGGGCGTTAGTCGTTTCGGCGAGCAGCGCTTGATCGACGGCGGGGGTTTTGCCGGCCAGCCGGATTGGTTCCAAGCTGGGGGGGATACGCTCAAAGGGCTGCATGCGCCCCTGGGCAGTAGCCGCGCGCAGCACGGCAAAGGGATTGTTGGCGAAGCGGGCTAAATCGTCGGCGGCAAGCACTAAGAATTGCGTGTAGACGCGCAGTCCGCCGCGGCGGCTATATTCGGCGCCGGCGTGCGAACTGCGGCCGACGCAAAACCGCCCGCTGGCCAGCGGATGAAAATTAACGCTCACGGCGGTGCGGCCATCTTCGACCAGAGAGTCGTGCGAGGGTCCCCAGGTAAGCAGTTCTTGCGCTTCGTCGGCGCGGACACCAGCGCTCTTGGCGACGAGTCGATAGCCGTCGCCCGAAGAGCTTTCGGCGGAGGTGAAAATGGCCTGCTCAATCAACATGCGTGACTCCCATTATTTGCCCAGGCTGCGCACCAGCCATTCGAATGGTTCGGTGATGCCATGCGGCTCGATGCGCAGCGGCACGCGGATGCGACCGGCGCGCGGCAGCAGTCGGAAAGCGGTGCCGCCCGCCACGCCGGTAGCGAAGAACTGGTGCTTGGCGAAACGCTCTTGGGCGTGCTGCCACAGGCCCGGCGTGCGCGTTTGCGCGAAGTGGGACGGATTTTCGAACGACTCGGTGCATTGGTCGGACTTGGTGAAGACGAGCGCCACTGGTCGTTTGGACCAACCGGTGCGGGGGTCGTCATCCAGCTCGCAGAGGTAGCTGAGCAGCTTCATGGTGAAGTAGTCCTGCTCGTGGGCGCCGATGTGCACCTTTTCGGCGTCGACCAGGATCAAGATGCCGGCGCACTTCTCCAAAAACGTGCGAATAATGGGATAGGTGTGAGGGTGATCGACCTCTTCGAGGATGGCCTCGCCCGCCATGTCGGGCATGATGAGCTCGACCGGCTTGCGGGCCTCGGGCGCTTTGACCTGACAATGCACCCAATTCCAGCGATCGGGTTCGTTGGGGGTCTTCGAGGGAAACTCGCAGCGGGCCAGCGCGCCGATCACCGTTTGCTGCAAGGTGATCGAAAAGGCGCCGCGCGCGAGCAGTTGCATGCCGGTCGATTGTCGCGAGAGCATATCGATGAGCATGCCGAGATAGACCGTCTTGCCGACGCCGCTGGGCCCGATGGTGGCCAGCATGCGTGGCTGAATCTTCTGGCTGTTGGCCTGGTGGGCCAGCGCCATGGGGGCGAAGCAATGACGGCAAAGCTCGGCATCGTAGGTGTTGCCGCCGCCGCAGACGTAGCAGGGGATTTGCACCGCGTAGGGAAGCAGGCGGTACGAATCGAGCTCCAGGACGCCCTCTTTATTCATGGTGGGCCTCCACTGTTTCGAGTTGGGATTCTTCTGTGGGCTCGTCGGCGGCTTCGACCGGGCAACTGACGTCGCACAAACTCACTGCGCAGCGGAAGCCAATATTGGCAGCGCGCGCCGTGGGGTCTTCGCCGCTTTGAAACTGGCAAGTGGCGTGGTTTTCGAAGTAGGTGTCGAAGGCGCCGCCACGGATGCTCTTGAGCACCGTGGGGAGCACTAGCTCCTGATCGAGAAAGCTAAGCGCCCCAAAGTTGCTCATGGTCCATTCCCAGACATTGCCAACCATCTGGTAGACGCCGCCGACGCTGACGCCATCGGGAAACTCGTTGACCGGCACCACGTCGCCAATTCCGGCCGCCCAGAGATTGGCCTTGGTGCGATCGAGCGCGTCGCCCCAGGGGAATCGGCGTTGCGGCCGTTTGCTCGCGGATAGTTGCACGGGCCAACTGGCGGCCTTCTCCCACTCGGGATCGGTGGGAAGCCGCTTGCCGGCCCAACGGGCGTAGGCCGTGGCCTCGTACCAGCAGACGCCCGTGACTGGGTGATGCTCGGTTCCGGGGAGAAAGCGGCTGTCGCTCCAAAAGCGGGGGCCCGGCAGTCCGGACTGATCGACAAAGTCGAGCACGCCGGGCCAAATTTCCGGGTCCCAGAGGCCGATTTCCTCGTAGCCGCCAGAGCTGACGAATTGCTGGAACTGAGCGTTGGTGACGCAGTGTCGATCGAGCAGGGCGGGCTCGACGCGGACGACGATGCCGGCGGGCTCATCTTCGTCTTCGTAATCTTCCGCGAATCGTTCGGCGCGGCGCGGCGCGGCGCCAATGCGGACCTCGCCGCTGGGGACCAGCGCCATGTTGTTATCGAGCGCCGCGCGGGCGGCGGCAAATTGCGCCGTGGTGAGATTGCCGACGATCTCGGGGCGCAACAGCAACGCATAGCGGTGCTGCTCGATCATCTGCGCGATCAGATCTTGAGCGTTGGCCGGTTCCGCCGCGGCGTTTTCGCGCGGAGCTGAGTCAGGCGGTTTGGAGGGGGTTGTCGCAGGAGGCGATTTTGGGCGACGCCCGGCGAAAACCCACCAGTCGGCCACGCTGTAACCAGCGGTGGCCAGGCCGGCGGCGGCCAGCCACCATTGATTGGAATAGCAGGCCAGACCGGCGGTGGCGGTACCGAGCGGCATGGCCACCAGGTCGAGTTTGGAACGGATGCGATTCACCATGGTGCGATCTCGTTATGCCACTTCTTGTTTGCCGTGGCCCCCGTTACGACGCTGAATACGATCCTTCTGCAGTTGCTGGAACTGCGCCATGACGGCGTCCAGGACGGGATCTTTGTTGGCTCGGACCCCAGCGCCGGCCTGCGGCGCCGCGGCGGCAATGCTGGGAGGAATGCTTTGCAGCGCGGCCTCGCGCTCGCTTAGCAACTGCGATTGCGTTTCCAGCGCGCGGCGTAGTTGTCGCAGTTCGCCGGCCCAGTGCGCCCGCTCCTCGCTCATGCGGCGCCGCTCTTCCTCGGCGTCGTCCAGCAGTTCGGAAGCTCGATTGCGGACGGTCTCGAGCTCCAATTCCAGTTCGTTGCGCTCCTGCAGGAGTTGATCGACGCGCGAATGCAATTCTTCCGACGCCATGCTACGCGTGCCGTCGAGCTCTTCGCGAAGCTGGAGTATTTCGGCGCGGGCGTCGGCCAGGTCAATCGCCGCCGACGCCATGCGGCTGGTTTGCCGACGCGCTTCGGTGAGATCGGCCTGAAGCTGCGACAGCTGCTCGCCCAGGCGACGCTCGATGTCTGGGTTAGACGAGTTGCGCGCCAGCTCTTCGACCTGTGTCGAGAGATCGGTGAGTTGCGACAACAGCTCGTCGCGCTCCTGGCGGACCTGACCGAGTTGCGCGCGCAGGGAGCCGGAATCGTGATCGCTATTGGCCAATTGCGACTTGAGCTGCGCGAGCTCCGCGCGGGCCGCAGTGAGTTGCTCGAGCCGCGTGAGCAGCTCTCCGTGTTCGCGCTCAAGCTGCTCGATGCGGCCCGCTTGCTCGGTATTATTCGCCGCGCCGGCGTGCTGGGCGTCGGCCTCAAGCTGCTGGCGCGAGGCATCGAGGGCGGCGCGTTCGGCGTCGAGCTTTTGCTGGCGGGCCGCCAGCTCTTTTTCAATGCCGGACTGTTCCGCCAGCCAGTTTTGTTGGGTTTGTTCCAGCTCGGCGACACTCGCTTGCAGTTGCCCCTCGAGCGTCTCGACCTGGCTTTCGCGCTGTGCAATGGCTAGTTCGCGCTGGCGCAACATGGCATCGCTGGCGCTGGACTGGTCGCGCGAGCGGCGAAACTCATCCTCGACGGCGCTGACTTGCTGCTGCCGCTCGAACAGATCGGCGCGAAGTTCGGCTAGCTCGTCGAGCTGCGCCAACAGTGCGCGCTCGGCATCGCTGGTCGAGCCTTCCAGCTCGGCGACGAGGCCTTGGACCGCCGCAGCGGCCTGCTGCTGTAGTGCGAGGATTTCGGTCAAGGAGATTTCGCTGTCGAATGACGGTTCGGCGCCGCTCGGAAACGAGTTGCGCCATGGAGACGAGTTGTGCCGTGGACGTGGGCGAACGCCCTGGGCGGATGGCTTGGGACAAGACTTGAGGCAATCCGCCAAGAGAACCCTAGGTCGCGTATTGCGACAGAGCAAATGATCGGAAAAACAACCGCAATCGCGCGTCAATTCGGCCATTCTGGCGAGTCTGGCCCTTGCATGAGCGGCGTGTTATGTCATTCTTTTTGATAGCCTTTGGGGTGAAATGCGCGAAATTGATCGACAGGAGGCACTAGCCATGTTGAAAAAACGCCACATGCATTGGTCGGCCGCGGCCCTGCTGATCGCCGCGACGACGTTGGACGCCGAGGCCGGATTGTTTCGCGGCGCTCGCCAACCACAGCCTCCGGTGGCGGTCGAGGCGCTGCCCGCGCCGGGCTCGCCTGTCATGGTCGTTGGCGCGGCGTTGCCTGCCGGTTGCTGCCGCCCGGTGTGCGTGCAGTATCGCGACCATGCCAAGCGGTCGGTTTGCTGCGATCCTTGCACCCCCGACATTAAGACGACGCTGGTGGTGTGCGACCCCTGCACCGGTTGCCCGGTGGCGATCGATGTGTGTCTCCCGGGTTGCTGCACCGATTGCCCGACCGTGAGTGAGCGTTGCACGCTGATTGGTCGCGGCGCGATCACCTATTGCTGGAGCTGCGGCTTTAGCGCGACGTTCCGGTTTCGCAAACATGGCGACGTCGTGGTGATCTACCGCAGCTAAGGCGACTGGCAAATCACCGCGCATGGCCAATTCAAAACGCGATCGCAAGCCGCGTGAGGCGCCGCCGACCCCTGAAAGCCGAGCCGCGGATTTTGTGACCGTGGGCTGGCTGCTGTCGGCGCTGACAGCGCTGATTTGCAACGTGATCTCGGTGTTGTCGAGCGTGGCCGTACGAGGTTGGCCGGACGTAGCCGGATTGCAGGTCTTCGCGGGGCTAACGCAGTTCGCCGCGCTGGTGGTGGGGGCGATCGCATTGGCCCTGCTCGCGGTGGTGCGTACGACTCGGGTACAATCGCCGCCACCGGGGCTAGTTGCGCTAACGATTGTCATTGCGCTACTTGCGCCGGCGCTGTTCTTTGTTCGCTTCGCAGGCTGGCTGTGACCTCCACGGGCTACGAAGTTCACGAGCATCACGAGTTTCTCGCGGCCAGCGAGCGCGCGCTGGCCGACGCGAATCTGCAACTGGCGCTGGCCAATCTGGGCGACACATTGGGGCAGCGAAATCGAGACGCGTTTCGCGCGTTTGCCGGCAGCGACGCGATGCGCGACGCCGCACGGCGCATCAAGGACGAGACCTTGGCCGACCTGGATCGGCACCTGGCCACGCTGGACGACAGCGTGCGGCGTCGCGGTGGAACGACGCACTACGCGGCCGATGGCGACGAAGCGCGGCGGATCGTGCTGGACATCATCCGCGCCCATGGCGGGCGCAAGGTGGTGAAATCGAAATCGATGACGACCGAGGAGATCCATCTCAATCCGGCGCTGGAGGCGGCGGGGATTGAGGTGGTGGAAACCGATTTTGGCGAGTACATCATTCAGGTGGCTGGGCATCGGCCTTCGCATCTGGTGGCGCCGGCGGCTCATCTGACGGCGAGCGACGTGGCGACGATACTCAGTCCGCGCGCGCAGGCGCCACTGCCGAGCGACGCCAATCAACTGGCGCAATTCGCGCGCGGGCAGTTGCGGCATGAGTTCGCCACGGCCGACATTGGCATCACAGGCGCGAACTTTGCCGTGGCCGAGACTGGCTCGATCGTGCTCATCTCCAACGAAGGCAACGCGCGGCTGACCACGGCGCTGCCGCGCGTGCATATCGCGATCATGGGGATGGAGAAGGTGATTCCGCGGTGGGATGACCTGCCGGTGTTCTTGAAGGTATTGGCGCGAGCCGCCACGGGGCAAAAGCTGTCGGTCTACACCTCAATCATCTCGGGCGCGCGGCAGAAGGGAGAACTGGACGGCCCGGAAGAGTTTCATTTGGTGGTGCTGGACAACGGCCGCTCACGGATTTTGGCGGGGCCGCTACGCGAGAGTCTGTTTTGCATTCGCTGCGGGGCGTGCTTGAACGCCTGTCCGGTGTATCGCAACATTGGCGGCCACGCGTATGGCGGGGTGTACTCGGGGCCGATTGGCGCCGTATTGACGCCGCTATACGACGGTCTGCAAGGCAACGAAGATTTGCCGCACGCTTCGAGCCTTTGCGGCGCGTGCCAGGCGGCCTGTCCGGTGCGCATCGCGATCCCGGAATTGCTGGTGCAACTGCGGGAAGAGTTGCATCATACGCCGGCAGGGGAAGGCTTCATGGAGGGTATCGCCTACAAGACCTGGGCGTGGATGCTGCGGCGACCTTGGGCGTATCGATTGGCCACCTGGTTGGCCACTCGCCTAGTGGGGCGCTGGACACCGAGCGGTTGGCTGCGGCGGTTGCCGGGGCCGCTGGGCGGCTGGACCGAGAGCCGCGATTTTCCGGCGCCGGCCAGCGAGCGCTTTCGAGACTGGTGGGATCGCGAGGGGCGCCATGGAACGTGAAGCGTTTCTTGCCCGCGTGCGCGAAGCGGCCCAGGCCGGACAGCTTTATCGGGTTCATACCGAGACGACAGAGCGGACCGCCGGGCGAGGCAACATCGGCGGCGACTTAATCGGTCGCTTGGCGCAGGAAATTGAAGCGGTGGGAGGGCAAGCGCATCGAGTGGCGTCGCTGAGCCAAGCGCGTACTTGCGTGGCGGAGCTGTTGGAGCAGTGCGCAGCTAGCAGTGTGCTGTGCTGGAAAGACGACACGCTCGCCGCGATGGGGCTAAGGGAGCTGTTAACCGAGCGCGGCATTGAGCGTTGGGACTACGATCGCCTGATTGCTCTCGATGCTGGTGACCGGCGACAGGCGCAACTAGCGACTGACGCGGGCATTTCTGGAGTCGATTTCGCCATCGCGGAAACGGGCAGTTTGGCGCTGTTGTCGCAACCGGGACACGAGCGCAACGCCAGCCTGTTGCCGCCGGTGTACATCGCTGTGATGCGACGCGGCCAAATTGTCGCCGACCTGTTCGATCTGTTTGACGAACTGGCGGCGCGTGGGTTGGAGAAACTGCCGAGCAATCTGGTGTTCGTCACCGGGCCGAGCAAAACCGGCGACATTGAATTGAAGCTGACCACCGGCGTACACGGACCAAAGCATTGGCACGTGGTGATTGTCGACGAGTAGCCAGGCGCACTGTTCCCTGCACCGGCTAGTGTTCTACCTGGGCGTCACTGGTCTTGCGGCCATGCGGGCGACTATGCGCGTCGTCCTTGCGTAGCCCGGATGTGCCGTCCAAGATTTGCAGACCTGGGCGGGCGTCTGGTTGCCCCGCCGCCGGCTCAACGGGGCCGGGCGTCGCACTGCGGAAATACGGCAGGCGCTGCAACAGGGGAAACAAGAGATGCGCGTTTTCCTGGAGGTACTCCCAGCGGAAGTAATAGCGGGCGAAGCAGCGCGCATGCTCGTCGGCGACTTGCTCGATGGTCAAGTGCTTGTACTTCATCACCGGGTTGTAGACCGAGTAGCGGGTGTAGTCGAAGTTGGCGATTTCCTCCTTCACCTGCTCGAAGAACTCTGTGCCCGGATACGGAGTGACCACGTTGAAGTTGGCATAGGTGGGGCCAACCGCCTTGGCGTACTTGAGCACGTTGCGAATCGATTGGACGGTGTCTTCGGGGAAGCCAACCATGAAACCCGCGACGGTGCGAATGCCCATTTGGCGGCAGGCAGCCACAAATTCCCGCTGGCGATCGTCCTTGATCGGCGCGCGCTTGTACTGGCGCAGCGTGCCTTCGTCCGGAGTTTCGATGCCGACCGTGATGCTGGTCAGACCGACTTCGCGCAAGGCCTGTAGCGTTTCGGTCTTCATCAGGTCGATGCGCGTCTCGATGGAGAACTGAATCTTGCGCGGCAGGCGGCCGATTAGCTCGGCGACCCGCAGGGCGCGTTTGCGATCGAGACCGAACAAGGGATCGCGGAATTTGAACGACTGAAAGCCATAGCGGTCGATGCCATGACGAATCTCGTCAACGACTAGTTCTGGCGTACGGAAGCGGGTGGCGTTCTCGACCACAATGTAAGGGCAGTAGTTGCAGGTGAAGGTACAGCCACGGCTCTGCTGAATGAGCCCGGTGGGGAACTTCCAAAAGTCGTAAGCAATGCGAAACTTGCCCGAGTTGAAGGGACTCCAATCGGGATAGGGCAGGTCGTCGAGATTGCGGACGCTGCCGACCGAGACGATCTTTTCTGTGGAGGAGAGCACCTCGTCGAGCTTCCAAAGCAGTTGCTCGCACTCTCCTTTGACGATGGTGACATCGAGATCGTGAAACGCCTCGGGCAAGGCATGTCCCATGATGCCGGTGACGAGCACACGGGCGCCGGGGTTCTCGGCGAGCGCCTGGGCGATCATGCGGCGTTCGAGATTAAGCGTGATGAGCGAGGGGTTGAAGACGTAGAGATCGGCGCCGGCGGGGAGCGCGTCTTCGACGTAGGTCACCTTGTGACCAAGTTGACGAAAGATGGCGGCCATGTAGGCAAAGGCGAGCGCCGGGGGGCGATAGTCGCGCTTGTACATATAGCGCACAAACTGGCCGAGTGGTCCGCCACGTCCGTGGTACTGACCGACGCCGTATCCTCCGGCAAAATCTTTGGAGACGTCCAGTTTTCGCGTGTCCCAGAGGACGATGTGCATCGCGAGGCTCCTATCTGCGAATCGACCGCGGGCTGAAGCTCAACCGGGCGGCAGTTTTTGTTGTTTGTTTTGCGAGGAATTGCGCGACCGCGCGCGGCGGCCCATGTGCGGGGCCGGTATCGTTGGGTGCGCAGCGGGAGCGGGCCGTTCGATCTGTCCGCCGGGGAGCAGTCGATAGCGATTGCCGCGCCAGGTGATGCTGCTGCCGAAGAGCGAACTGACAATGGCCGCCAGGTTGAACAGGCCGCAAACGGGCGCGGCGACGATATCGACCCAGCGGGCACGCGCCAGTTGACTCTTCAATTGCGGCAGGCAGATGGCCGCCATCTGCTGGCGGAGGTAGCCGCGGACTACGTGGCTGATCCACAGGGTGGCCGCCACCGCAGCGGGCGCCCAGGCATGGTTGGCGCCAATGGCAATGCCCACCATGGCAAGCAACAGACTTCCCCACAGCACGGCGGTGGAAAGCAAGGCAACCGAGATTGCGCCTGCCCACATGCGGGTCGCATACACACGGCCAATGAGATATTGGCGGCGCAGGAACTCGAAGGCGTCGGCGGTGGTGGATTCGAGCGGCGATGCGACCAGACAATTGGGTTCGAAGACCGTCAACAGGCCGGCGCGGTTGATGACGCGGCTGGCGACCAGATCGTCGCTGAGGGCGCCGTGCCACGCCTCGCGAATGCGGATATCGAGAAAGGTCTTTTTCCGGATGGCCCAGGAGCCGCCCCAAACGAGTTGATGGCCGCCGGGTCCAAGCAGGCCGGCCGCGAAGGCGTTGATGGTGGCCAGCGCGAAGGCCGCAGGATGGTAGTTGGTGGGGACGAACCAGCGATAGCCGGTGACGGCGCCGACATCTGGGCGATCGAGCCGGACCACCAGAGATCGCAACCAATGCGGAGTGGTTTGCGCGTCGGAATCGACAAACGCCAAGTATTCGGTCTGGTTTGGCAGTTCGGCGGTGGCGGCCAGGAGGTTGTGGACTTTTTGACCGCTGTGCGTGGCTCGCCCGGCGATGCAAACTCGGGCCGGCACGCCAGGGCGCTGAGCCATCGCGGCGCGAATCGCAGGCAGGGCAAGATCGTCGGCGGATTCGACGATAAAGACGACTTCGTAGTCGGGATAATCTTGTTCGAGTAGCCGGAGCAGGCTGGTCGTCATGTCGGCGTCTTTGCCTTTGCAGGGGGCAAAGAGCACGGCATGGCCGGAGACGGCTTGCGGCTTGGCGCGGCGACGGCTGCGCGCGAAGCGGCGGTTCTCGAACCCGTGCAGCGTGAACAACCCCGCCTGCACGAGCGCGGCGGCAGCCAGCGCGAGATACAGCGAGACCCAGACAGCTTCCATGCCGCTTGCGCCTTGAGTGAAGTCGTACCCCCCGCCAAGAGCGGGGCGCGATTGGGGAGGCAGGATAGTGCGCCGGGGCGAATGCGCCTAGACGAGCCGCGCGGGATGGGGCCAGTTGGGGAAGCTGGCGAACAGCACGCTGAAATGCGTCGGGCCGCTGGCGGCGCCAGCATGTGGTGCGATTTGTGTTGGCTAGAACTCGGCGTTGCCGGGAGTGCGAGGAAAGGGGATCACATCGCGAATGTTGGCCATGCCGGTGATGAACTGCACCACGCGTTCCAGCCCGAGCCCAAAGCCAGAGTGGGGGACGCTGCCGTACTTGCGCAGTTCCAGGTACCACCAATAATCCTCGGGATTCATACGCTGCTCGCGGATGCGCGCTTCGAGCACGTCGAGGCGCTCCTCGCGCTGACTACCGCCGATGATCTCGCCGACGCGCGGCACAAGCACATCCATGGCGCGGACGGTGCGGCCATCGTCGTTGACGCGCATGTAGAACGGCTTGATGGTCTTGGGGTAGTCGTACAGGATCACCGGCCGGCGGAATTTTTGCTCGGTGAGGTAGCGCTCGTGCTCGCTTTGCAGGTCGATGCCCCAGCGGACGGGAAACTCGAATTTTTGATCTGCGGCTTCGAGGAGGGTAATGGCCTCGGTGTACGTGAGCCGCACAAACTCGTTTTGGATGACGTTTTCCAGGGTGGCGATGACGGAGTCGTCGATCCGCTCGCGGAAGAATTGCATATCTTCGGGCTGTTGTTCAAGCACGTCGCGGAAGACGCGTTTGAGGAACCGCTCGGCCAGTTCCATGTTGTCGGCCAATTCGAAGAACGCCATTTCGGGCTCGATCATCCAAAATTCGGCCAGATGGCGCGAGGTGTTGGAGTTCTCGGCGCGGAAGGTGGGGCCAAAGGTATAAACCTTGCCAAGCGAGCAGGCGAAGATCTCGGCGTTCAATTGACCACTGACGGTGAGAAACGCGGGGCGGCCAAAGAAATCTTGGGAGTAGTCGACCCCCTCCTCGAACTTGGGAATCTTGGCGAGATTGAGCGTGGTGACACGAAACATTTCGCCGGCGCCCTCGCAATCGCTGGAGGTGATGATGGGCGCCTGGATGTAGAGAAAGCCCTCGTCTTGAAAAAAGCCGTGGATCGATCGCGAGACGCAGTTGCGTACGCGAGTGACCGCTCCGAAGGTGTTGGTGCGCGGCCGGAGATGAGCGATGGTGCGGAGGAACTCAAAGGAGTGTTGCTTCTTTTGCAACGGATAAGTCTCGGGGTCGGACAAGCCCAATACGCGCACCTGGCTGGCCGCCAGTTCGGTGGCCTGGCCCTTGGCGGGAGATTCGCGAATTTCGCCGCGCACCTCGACGCTGGCGCCGGCCGAGAGGTGTTTGATCTCTGACTCGTAGTTGGCCAGATCGGCGGGCGCCAGCACTTGCAGGTTGCCAAACGCGCTGCCGTCGTTCAGTTCCAAGAAGCTGAAGCCGGCCTTGGAGTCGCGGCGAGTGCGGACCCAACCACGGACGACGGCTTGTTGGCCGATCGACTCCGGCAAGCGAGCCTTGGCGACGGTCAGGTGCGACATGGTCCGAATCTCCGCCGTGCTTAACTGAAATACGAACGGCTCACTCAAAACCCTTGGCGGCGAGCCAGCGCTCGGCGTCGAGGGCGGCCATGCAGCCGGAACCGGCGGCGGTGATCGCCTGTCGGTAGTAGTCGTCGGCGACATCGCCGGCGGCAAAGACACCATCGATGCTGGTGTAGGTGCGCTGCGGCGTGGTCCACTGAACGTATTTTTTGTCGGTCAGCTTGAGCGCCCCTTTGAGGAAGGCGGTGTTGGGGGTGTGCCCGATGGCCAAGAAGACACCGGAGGCGTCGCGCGTTTGCGTTTCGCCATTGACGGTGCTCTTGAGTTGCACGCCGGTCACGCCCGCCTTGTCTTCGCCCAGCACCTCGCTGAGCGCGTGATTCCAGACGACTTCGATCTTGGGGTTATCCAGGGCGCGCTGGGCCATGATCTTGGAGGCGCGGAGCTCATCGCGACGGTGAACCAAGTAAACGCGGCTGGCGAACTTGGCAAGATAGGTCGCTTCTTCGACGGCGGAATCGCCACCGCCGACGACGACCAAGGGCTTGTTGCGAAAGCGCGGCAGCGCGCCATCGCAAACGGCGCAGGCGCTGACGCCACGGTTCTTGTAGGCGTTTTCCGACGGCAGGCCGAGGTAGTTGGCCCTGGCGCCGGTGGCTACGATCACGGAGAGGGCCTCGACCGCGTTGCCTTCTAGCGAGGTGAGGCGAAACGGATGGCTGCCAAACTCGACAGCGACTATGTCGTCGGTGATGATGCGCGTGCCGAAATTGACGGCCTGCTGGCGCATCAGTTCCATGAGTTCTGGGCCGCTGACACCTTCCTTTTGATGAGGCGCCATGAGCTGGCGCTTGTCGGCGGCGATTGAGTCGTCGAGATAGCCCTCCAGGTTGCCGTGGGGGAAGCCGGGGTAGTTTTCGACCTCGGTGGTGAGGGAGAGTTGCCCTAGCGGCAAGGTGCCGGCCAGTCGATTCTCCTCGGTGATGGCGCCTTCGTAGACCAACGGCGTGAGGGCGGCGCGAGCGGTGTAGATCGCGGCGGCCCAGGCAGCGGGCCCGCTGCCGATGATGACGACTTTCTCAGCCAACGGTGTTTCCTTTCGCGACGACCTGTGCAAAGCCTCAAGCGGCAACAACGAACGATCCTTGGAAGCGTGCAATTATAAGAAGTGCGGATAGGGCGTCTATGTCTCAAGTTGTCTGGCGTCATGGGGTTGGGTATCGTGACGCAATCGAGCAGTCAGGGAAGGCGATGGCCGCTCGCGTCGCAGCCCATTCTCTGCCCTGTGCCGCATCGAGACCTTCTCTACATATTGTTTCATTGCTGGATTGCGTTGCATGAGCCTATTGGTCGTGGTGATCGCGTCGGCCGCTTGTTTGCTGGTGGCCTATTGGACCTATGGGCCGGTGCTGAGCAAGCTGTTGCAGCTTGACCCAAAGGTGGAGACGCCGGCGATGGCGCTGCGCGACGATGTGGACTATGCGCCGATCGAGCCGCGATTTTTGTTGACGCAACATTTTTCGGCCATCGCGGCAGCCGGTCCGATTGTGGGGCCAATCTTGGCGGGGGCGATGTTTGGCTGGGCGCCGGCATTGATCTGGATCTTGATCGGCTCGATCTTCATTGGCGGCGTCCACGACATCACCTCGCTGACAGCCTCGGTTCGGCACCAGGCGCGTTCGATCGCCGAGGTGGTGCGCGACCACATGACGCGACGGAGTTACGTGCTGTTTTTGACGTTTGTCTGGCTGGCGCTGGTGTACATCGTGGTGGCGTTCACCGATGTCACGGCGGCGAGCTTTGTGGGTTCGATCCATTTGGACAATGGCCAGACGGTGTCGGGGGGCGGCATCGCCACGAGTTCGCTGTTGTACCTGGCGCTGCCGATATTGATGGGTCTGGCGCTGCGCTACACGAAAGTTTCGTTGGGCTTGGCGACGGTGATTTTTTTGCCGCTGGTGGGGCTCTCGATTTGGGTGGGTCAATATTTTCCGCTGGACGTCGCCTCGCTATTGGGTGTCGACACGGCCACCGCACAGCGCTATTGGGGAGTGGCGCTACTGTTGTATTGCTTTGTCGCCTCGGTTGTGCCGATGTGGCTGCTCTTGCAGCCGCGTGGGCACCTGGGGGGATTCTTTTTGTTCATCGCGCTCGGCGGCGGCGCGCTGGGACTCATCTTTGGCGGCGAGACGATTCAGTACCCGGCGTTCAAGCCGGTGAACGCTGCGCAACCCGTGTTTCCGATCCTGTTCATCACCATTGCCTGCGGCGCCTGCTCGGGATTTCATTCTTTGATCGCGTCGGGCACCACTTCGAAACAGTTACGGCGCGAGACCGATGCGCGGCTGATTGGTTACGGCACCATGCTGATGGAGGCGATGGTGGCCGTGGTATCGTTGTGCTGCATCATGATGTTGCCAATCAACCATCCGTCGTTGGCGGGAGGCGCCAAGCCGAATCTGCTGTACGCGCTGGGCATCGGCCGGTTTCTGGAAACCCTTGGCATACCGGCCACCTTCGCGGTATCGTTCGGCTTGATGGCATTCACGACGTTCGTTTACGACACGCTGGATATTTGCACGCGGCTGGGGCGCTACATTATTCAAGAGCTGACCGGTTGGCAGAGCCGCGCGGGCAAACTCTTTGCCACCGCGCTGACCGCCAGCGTGCCGCTGTTCTTCTTGCTGCGGCAGCCGCTCGATCCGTCGGGCAAGCTGACACCGACGTGGATGATCTTTTGGGAGTTGTTTGGCGCGAGCAATCAGCTCTTGGCGGCGCTGGCGCTGATTGG
>JAIBBY010000057.1 GCA_019694455.1 Pirellulales bacterium | reverse complement strand
GCCGAAGAAGAACACTTTATCGCCAGCGATCCCTCGCCGCTGGTTGGGCATACTGACAAGATCGTTTACCTGTCCGACCACGAACTGGCTGTCGTCACTGCCGATGCGCTCCGCATCGTCCATCGCGACCAAGGACGGGTCCATCCTCATGTGGAAGTGCTCGATTTCGAATCGGGCGACGTCGATCTCAACGGGTATTCGCACTACATGCTCAAAGAGATCTTTGAGCAGCCAGAAACTCTGGCCAATACGATGCGGGGCCGGCTCAGCGTCGACGACGCCACCGCCGTTTTTGGTGGCCTCAATATCTCGCCGCAAAAGCTTCGCGCCATCGATCGCATCGTACTGACCGCCTGTGGCACCAGTTGGCATGCCGCCCTGGTTGGCGAATATCTGCTGGAGGAGTTCGCGCGCATCCCGGTCGAGGTGGAATACGCTAGCGAATTGCGTTACCGCAATCCTCCGCTAGAGAAGAACACGCTGTTGTTCGCCATCACGCAAAGCGGCGAAACCGCCGATACGTTGGCCGCGCTCCGCGAGGTCAAACGCAAGGGGCATCCCACCCTGGCGATATGCAACGTGGTGGGCAGCACCATCGCCAAAGAGTCGGATGGCGGCATGTACCTGCACGCCGGGCCAGAGATCGGCGTGGCCTCCACCAAGGCCTTCACCTCGCAGTGTGTGGCGCTGGCCATGCTGGCCCTCTACTTTGGCCGTATGCGCCATTTGAGCTTTGGCCAAGGCCTCAAAATCATCGAACAACTCAAGGCGTTGCCAGATCAGGTTCGAGCGGCCCTCAACTGCAACACGGCGGTGCAGGCAATTGCGCAAAAGTACTATCAGGCCAACAACTTCCTTTACCTGGGCCGGCAGTACAATTTTCCCACGGCGCTCGAAGGCGCCCTCAAGCTTAAGGAAATCAGCTACATCCATGCCGAGGGGTACCCTGCGGCGGAAATGAAGCACGGCCCCATCGCTCTGGTCGACGACGAGACGCCCAGCGTCTTTCTCATGCCGCAGGGCCTCGTGTACGACAAGGTGATGGCCAATCTGGAAGAAATCAAAGCGCGGGGTGGCCCGGTCATCGCCATTGTTTCCGATGGCGACTCGCGCGCCGCGGAACTGGCCGACGATGTGATCTATGTCCCCTGGGTCGAGGATTTCCTGCAACCCATCGTCAACGTCATCCCGCTGCAGCTACTGGCCTATCATGTGGCGGTGCTGCGCGGCTGCGATGTCGATCGGCCCCGCAATCTGGCCAAGAGCGTCACGGTCGAATAGCCCGCGCCCGCTCCCTTTCGCCTTGATCTTGCCTATCATTACCGATAGAACCATTCGCTGGCCGTTAGGCCGTTCTACCCGGTAGTGTAACGGTAACACTAGGGATTTTGGCTCCCTCATTCTAGGTTCGAATCCTAGCCGGGTAGCCTTGTTCATTCTCCGCAAGACGATGAACCAGGCTCGCCGTTGCAAGTCGCGCTTGGCCCAAAGCGCAACCGGCGGCCATATCAACCGAACCGTCAAGCAAAATCGCGAGCAAGGCACGGATGCCGCTCACTCTTACGCCACGCCTGCTCGAGGGAATCAGCGTCTATCAAGACGTGCTGCTCGCTGGTCGCGTTGCGCATCGTGGCGAGCGCGATTGCAGCCGCCGCTGGCAATTGATCGATTCGTACCTGCCGGAAGCGGGCGCCATTCTCGACGTCGGCTCCAATTTCGGCTGGTTTGGCCTGAACATCGTGCAGTCACGTCCCCAATGCTTGGTCGTCAGCGCGGAGGCTGACCTGCGCTCGGCCCGCGTGCAACACGCCGTATTACAGTCGCATCGAGCGAACTCCGCCGTCGGCCTGACCGATGTCGAGCGTATTGTCGTTGTCACCCGCCGGCTGACTGCCAACCGGATGACGCCGTGGCGCCGCTGTGGACAACAATTCTCGGCCGTGCTGTGCCTCAACGTATTGCACTGGATGCGCGATCATGCCGCGTTGATGCAATCGCTCGACGCCATCGCGGGTCGCATCTTTGTCGAATATCCCGATCCCGCCGAACAAGGCGCCGGCCTCGAACGCGTCCGCAGGGAGATCGGCCCGATCGGCGAATATCTGTCGCGCTTGTTCCCGGCGCGCGCTGTGATCTGCCTCGGCATGCTAGAAAGCCATCGCGCCATGGCGCCGCCGCGCACGCTCTGGATGGTCGATTATCCACCCGGTTGGATGCCGGCTGCAGCCGAACTGGATATCGAGAGTCTCTTGCGACTCAGGCCAGTCTGGCCGCCACCGGCCGCTTGGCGCCCGGTGCCACCGACTGCAACGAACTTCGACAGTCGTCCCTTAACGCTTACCCTCAATGGCCTCGCCGGCGGCGAGCGGTCAGAGCGAAAATCGGCACATGTACTCAGGCGCCTGCTTCAAATCCCTAGCGATGCGCCATTCTCCAATACGCAACTCGCGCTCGATCGCGTGCGCCGCCAGTTGCGACCTTGGCTCCCATTCTGATTCGAGCGACATCAACCATTGTCGCCATCGAGCATCCGTCCCAGTCCACCTAACAGCGACCCTTCTTCCTTGCCGCCGCGTCCCATGCTTGGCGCTGCGGCAATGATCCGACCCGCCAATCGCGAGAACGGCAGCGACTGCAACCAAATGTCGCCGGGGCCAGTCAATGTGGCAAAAAACATCCCCTCGCCGCCAAAAATCGAGTTCTTGATTCCGCCCACGAACTCGATGTCGTAATGCACACTCGGCAGCAGCGCAACCAGGCACCCGGTGTCGACGCGCAGCGTCTCACCAGGCTTCAGCGTCCTCCGCATCAAAGTGCCGCCAGAATGCACCATCGCAATGCCATCCCCGGTCAGTCGCTGCATGATGAAGCCTTCGCCGCCAAACAAGCCCGCGCCAAGTCGCTTGTGAAACGCGATGCCAACCTGCACGCCACGCGCTGCGCAGATGAACGAGTCCTTTTGGCAGATCAGCTCGCCCCCCATTTCGTCGAGGCGCATCGGTAGCATCTTGCCCGGGTACGGAGCGGCAAAACCCACCTGCTCACGCGCCCCGCCGCCGTTCATGAATGTGGTCATGAACATCGACTCCCCGGTCAAGACGCGTTTGCCGGCCGACATCAGCTTGCCGAACAGACCAGATTGCTGCGCCGATGGATCGCCAAACACGGTGTCCATCTGAATGCCGGAGGTCATGTACATCATGTTGCCCGCCTCGGCCACGACCATCTCGCCCGGATCGAGCGTGATCTCGACGTACTGCATCTCCTCGCCAAAGATCTCGTAGTCAATCTCGTCGGCCCGGCGCGATTTCGGCGGCGCGGGAGGACCACTGGCGCCACGCAGCGCCGCGACAATCGCGGGCACATGCCGCGCCTCGGTCCAATCGGTCAGCCCCGGCCCAAACACCAAGGTGCGTTCTCCGGCCGCGCCTGCGAGTTGCTTAGCAAGGTCGGAAACCGTCATCGGCCCCACCGATTCCGTGCCGCGCGCCAAGTACCACGCTCCATCGCCTGCCATCGGCAATCTCCAAAAAAGGGTTCGCGGTCATAGCTCGCCGACGATGCGGCCGTCGCGAATTTCGCACGCCACGACCGTGGCATATTGCCCAATGCTGTCGCGGTTCGCCTCAAATTCAACGGGCGCGTAGCGGCAGGAGGTGCCCGTCATCCAACCCGCGCGGTTGTCGACAGGCGACTCGACTAGCGTTTCCAGCCGAATGCCCAGCAGGCTCTCAAAGTAGCGCTGCTTGAGCCGTTGTTCCAGTTCAGCCAGTCGCGCGGCGCGATCCGCCTTTTCGTCGGCCGACACCTGATCCGCCATGCGCGCGGCGTCGGTGCCGCGTCGCGGACTGAATGGAAAGATGTGTATCTTGGAGAAGCCCACCTCAGTGGCCACATCGCAGGTCGCTTGAAACTCGCTTTCCGTTTCGCCCGGAAAACCCACGATGATGTCGGTGGTGATTGCCGGCCGGTCAAGGCTCTCTTGCACCAACCGGCAGCGATCGACAAATCGCCGCGCTCCCCAGCGGCGCCGCATCCGCGCAAGCACGGTATCGGAACCGCTTTGCATTGAGATATGCAAATGCGGACAAATCCGCTGCGGATATGCCGCCATGACGGCCACCAGTTCGCGAGTCACTTCGGTCGCTTCGATGCTCGATAACCGCACGCGAAATTCGCCCGGCAACGCGACGATGCGCTCCAACAGATGCGACAACCGCATCCACTCGCACTTCGGCCGGCCGCGATTCAGATCGACCCCATAGTGCCCCAAGTGAATCCCCGTGAGCACAATTTCGCGGTAGCCATTTCCGACCAGTCTCGAAATTTCGCTCAAGATCGCCGCTGGCGCTCGGCTGGCCAGCCCCGGTCGCACGGTTGGGATGATGCAAAAGCTGCAATTCAAAATGCAGCCATCCTGCACTTTGACATACGCTCGCTGGCGGCCGCCGAAACTCGAAATACCAGTCGGAATATCGACCACGCCAAACCGGCCCAACAGATCGGGCAACTCGCGCTTGTCGCGCACCACCTCGACCACTCCCGGCAACGCCGCCACTTCTTCTGGAGCGCGCGTGGCGTAGCAGCCCATGACCACGATCCGCGTGCCGGGGTTTCGCCGCGCCAATTGTCGAATCGTTTGCCGGCTCTTCGAGTCCCCCTCATTGGTCACAGTGCAGGTGTTCACGATGCACAAGTCGGCCGGTTGTCCTTCGGCCGCGTCGTGATAGCCAATGCCGAGCAGGCCTTGGCGAACGTATTCCGTCTCGTATTGGTTGACCTTGCAACCCAAAGTCACCGCGCGCATGCACGGACCATTCGGTTCGGTCGAGCTTCCTACTTCACTGCTGATCGACATCGCTTACTCGACCGGCTCGATCGTTGCCCACATCGATCCCTGGCAACCATCGATCAATCCGTCTTTGCCGTAGGCATGGATTTGATCGCGCTTCAGCTCCGCATGCTCGCGCGTGGTTGTCAGCACCACCGCGCGCCCCGTGGTGTCCACCTCCTTGGCAAGCTGGTATCCCTTTTCCAGCGGATGGCCAAATAGCTCTAGCAGCATCGTCATCACATAGCCGTGCGAGTGGTCGTCATCGTCCCACAGCACCACCTGATACGGCGGCTGCCGCTTCGGCTTCTTCTTGTCGTTGGTCGCCTCGCGGCGCTTGGGCTGCGTAGGCTCTGTCTCGACGGGCGGTTCCGCAACCGCCGCGCCGACAGATTCGCCTTGAGCCGCCGAAAGCCCGTTGCGTGTGATTTTCATGGAACAGAGCGTCTGCAATGGCAGGAAGCAGTCGTGCCAGCCTTCCTGGCGGCCGCTTCAATAGCCGACCAGGCGAGCTGGCGATATTATACCGAAACCAAGCCGCCCCCCAGTGTGTGGCGGCCACTTCTAAGCTAGCGAGAAACGGACACCGATGCCAAGTTCCAGCCCGGACGCGGTTGCCAAAGTCGATCAATTCGTTGCCCAAAATGCCGATCGCTATGTGGCCGAATTGTGCGAACTGCTCCGTATTCCCAGTGTCAGCGCCGACAGCAAGCACAAGCCAGACATCGAGAAGGCCGCGGCTTGGGTCGCCGGGCAATTCAAATCCATGGGTCTCAAGACCGAAATTTGCGCCACGCCCGGCCACCCCATTGTTTATGCCGAGTCGCCGCCGGTGGACGGCGCGCCAACGGTTTTGGTTTATGGGCATTACGACGTGCAACCTCCCGATCCGCTCAACGAGTGGATATCGCCCCCTTTTGAGCCCACCCAGCGCGACGGCAACCTCTACGCCCGCGGCGCCACCGACGACAAGGGGCAGATGCTCACTCATGTGAAGAGCACAGAAGCTTGGCTGAAGAGCGGTCAGTCGCTGCCGCTGCAACTCAAATTCTTGATCGAGGGAGAAGAAGAGGTCGGCAGCCGTCACCTGGACGATTTTATTGAAGCCAACCGCCAGCGATTGGCGTGCGATGTGGTCGTCATCAGCGACACCAGCCAATTCGCCCCCGGCCAACCCGCCATCACCTATGGCCTCAAGGGAATCGCCTATTACGAATTGCGGTTGACCGGGCCCAAGCAAGACTTGCACTCCGGCACCTTTGGCGGCTCGGTCACCAACCCGGCCAATGCCCTCACGCGCATGCTCGCAGCCCTCATCAACGATCGTGGGCAAGTCCAAGTCCCTGGCTTCTACGACGACGTGACCCCGCTGACTGCGGCCGAACGCAAGCAATTCGCCGAGATCGATCGTGGCGAAGCCGAGTACATGCAGCAGGTCGGCGTCGATGGCCTGTCTGGCGAAGAAGGCTTCACCACCATCGAGCGCCGCTGGGCGCGCCCCACGTTCGACATCAACGGACTGTGGAGCGGTTATCAAGGCGAAGGCGCCAAGACGGTTCTCCCAGCCAAGGCCGGCGCCAAATTCAGCTTTCGCCTGGTCCCCCAACAAGACCCTCGCAGGATTTCCGCGGCGCTGCGCCAGCGTTTAACAGAGCTTTGCCCTCCAGGCATCAAGCTGGAACTGATCGACTTCCACGCCGCTCCCGGCGTCGTCGTCCCGCTCGACAGCCCTTATATGGCCGCCGCCAGTCGCGCAATCGAAGGCGGCTTTGGCCGCCGACCAGTGTTCATCCGCGAAGGAGGCTCCATCCCCGTGGTGGGCACTTTCAAGCATTTGTTGGGTGTCGATACCCTCTTGCTGGGCTGGGGGCAGAACGACGACAACACCCACTCGCCAAACGAAAAGTTCTCGATCGCCGACTTCCATCGCGGCATCAAGACCAGCGCGCATCTCTGGCACGAATTGGCGCAAGTGAAGCGTTAGCTGTAGCGCGACAGAGCCATTCCAGCATCCCAATCGTTGGAATAACGCTCTGGCGGCGTTTGTGGTAAAACGTGTGGCCTGCCAGCCTGAAGAGTCATTCGCCAGGCCTTGGCGATTTGCCGGACGTCATTTCAATATCGCGACCTTGTGTCGCTCACAAGCTTAGCACCACTGCGGTTCCATGCTCGATCGCAAGTTTGTTCTCGAAAACCTCGATCTCGTTGCCGAAAACTGTTGCCGCCGTGGCGTCCAAGTCGACGTCGCGCAATTTGTTGAACTCGAACAGCGGCGGCGAGCCAAACAGACGGAGGTCGAGCAACTCAATCGCGAAGCCAACGAGGTATCCAAGTCGATCGGCAAGGCCAAGGACGACGCCGAACGCGAGACCCGCAAGGTCGAGGGGCGCCGACTGCGCGACGCCGTCGCCACCGCGCAAACCGAGGTCGACGCCATCGCCGTCGAGGCCGATGAGTTGATCAAGCACATTCCCAATCTCACCCACCCAGATGCCCCGGTGGGGGGCGAGGAAGCCAGCCGCGAAGTGGCGCTTGGCAAAACGCCCATTCCCAAGTTCGACTTCAAACCACGCGATCATGTCGAAATCGGCGAACTGCTCGATCTGATCGACTTCGAGGGGGGCGCCAAAGTCGCCGGGCACGGCTTTTACTTCCTCAAGAACGAGGCCGTGTTGCTCGAACTTGCCCTCCAGCAGTTCGCCATCAATTTGCTGATCGGCGAGGGCTTCACGCCCACCATCACCCCCGATCTTGCCCGCAACGAGATATTGGAGGGCATTGGCTTCATTCCGCGTGGACAAGAAACACAGATCTACAACATCGACGGCAGCGACCTGAGCTTGGTTGCCACCGCCGAGATCACGCTTGGCGGTCTCTTCTCCAACGACGTGCTGGAAGCCGAGCAACTCCCGCTCAAGCTATGCGGCATAAGCCATTGCTATCGCACCGAGGCGGGAGCGCACGGTCGCGCTACGCGCGGCCTTTACCGAGTGCATCAATTCACCAAGATCGAGATGTTCGCCTTCACGCTCCCCGAAGCGAGCGACGCCATGCTCGAGTACCTTCGCGGTCTGGAGTGTCGCATCTTCGACGAGCTTGGCCTGGCCTACCGAGTGATCGACACCGCATCGGGCGACCTGGGGGGGCCCGCCTATCGCAAATACGATCTCGAAGCCTGGATGCCCGGTCGTGGCGAGGCGGGCGAATATGGCGAAGTGACCAGCACCTCCAACTGCACCGACTACCAAGCCCGGCGGCTCGGCATCCGCTACAAGAACAAAGGCGAAAAAGGAACGCACTTCGCCCACACGCTCAACGGCACTGCGGTCGCTTGCAGCCGAGCCATCCTGGCGATCCTGGAAAACTACCAGCAGGCCGACGGCAGCGTTACAGTGCCGACCGCGCTTCGACCTTACGTCGGACGCGACCGCATCGGCCCTCGTTAATCGCGCCCCGGCCTAAGCGCCGCTGGCAAGCCATGTCTCCGCTTCGGCGCGCTTGGCGACATCAAAGTAGCGAATCGCGGCGCTGGTGAATGGTTTGCAGAATGTCGCCATCCCCTGCTCCCACTTGCTGTGCCCCACCAGCGCAAGACGCTCGATGTCGCCAAAGTGCTTCACATCAAACTTGATGTCCTGCCACAAGGCGCCAGCGTCCCAGCCGTGAAAATCGTCCAACTCCACCAGTAGCCGCAGCTTGCCGTGCTGGCGAATCAATCTTTCGATCTCGGGCACAAAGGCTTCGTAATCGCTCTTATGAAGCGTGCCGCTGAGCCGAATGTTGAGATTCTTGCCGCCAGCTTCCTCGCGTAAATCGACAGTCATGCTGCACCTCCGCGCGTTCGAGCGAAAAATCGTTCCTTAGCCGTTATTGTGAGCCTTCCTGAGGCGCCTTCAATAGTACGTCGCCAGATTTTGCCGCCGCCGCCTGCGAGCAGCATGCGTCGACTGTTTGTTGCGGCTATACTCGCACCGTGCAAGCCAAATCCGTCGGGAGTTGAACATGCCGAGATTATTTAGCGTTGTGATCGCCGGACTCGTGCTCTGCGGTCACTTGGTCGGCCATGCCGCCGAACGTCCTTCTTCGCCTGCCGCCCAGTTGGTCGCCGAGCCGCGAGTGCTCGTCATTGCGCATCGCGGCGACAGCCTCATCGCGCCCGAGAACACGCTGCCCGCCTTCGAATCGGCGGTGCGGGCAGGCGCCGACATGGTCGAACTCGACTATCTCCATTCGTCCGACGGTGTTCCCTTCGTCATCCACGACTACACGCTCGACCGCACCACCAATGCCGTTGAACTGTTCGGCGGAACCAAAATCAAGGCCAGCTCCAAGTCGCTTGCCGACCTGCTAAAGCTCGACGCCGGTTCGTGGTTCAGTCCGAAATTCAAGGGAACTCCGCTCCCCACCCTCGAACAATCGCTCGACGAAATCCAAAAAGGCTCGGTCACGCTGATCGAACGTAAAGGGGGAGATGCCGAGGCCTGTATCGAACTATTGCGCAAGAAGGGGCTAATCGACAAGGTGGTGGTGCAAGCATTCGATTGGCACTACCTGGAAGACTGCCACCGCCTGGCGCCGGAACTACAACTCGGAGCCCTCGGCAATGGCGAACTGGAGGCCAAACAGTTTGCCGCCATCAAACGCACCGGCGCATCGGCCATCGGCTGGGACTACAAGGATTTGGATGCCCAGAAGATTGACGCCATCCACGATGCGGGCTACAAGGCCTGGGGCTGGACGATCGACAATCCGGCCGACGCGCAACGCCTAGTTGATGCCGGCCTCGACGGCATCATCACCAACGATCCCGCCAAAATGCGCCAATTCGCCCCGGTCGCCAACGCTCAGTAGGCCCGCGAGCGGCGCCGCTGGCAAACGCTCTTGACCCATTTCTTTCAATCCTCCTATACTTCGCCGCCCCAACAGCCGGGCGAAGTGCTCGCCGGGCTATCAATGGTTGGGCCGCGTAATCCCGCTTGCGCGGCGACAACTCCTCACGACGGTTTATGGAGAAACCGCCATGACGGTCACGGATTCGACTGCCAAATTCGCTTCATCTTCTTGGATCAAGCGCTGGCTGCGGCTTGGCGTCGGCACGCTCTTGCTGTTCTCGGCGGCGCTTGTCGTACGGTGGTTGTGGCAGCCGCCGGCCGCGACCGCGCAAACTCCAGCCAAGGGTGAACCCCAGAAATCCGCGGCTCCAACCAAGGACGGCCGGCAGGCCGCTGAAAAGCCGCAGATCGTCGCCATCGTCAATACCGAGGAAATCACTCGCGAGCAACTTGGCCAACAATGCCTCTGGCACTACGGCCGCGAAGTGCTCGAAGCCATGGTGAATCGCCGCATCATCGAGCATCAATGCAAAGCGCAGCAAATCACGATCTCGGTTTCTGAGGTCGACGCTGAGATCGATCGCATGGCCCAGCGCTTCGGCCTGCCCAAAGCGCAGTGGCTCAAGATGCTGGAGAGCGAACGCAACATAAAGCCGGCGCAGTATGCCAAAGACATCGTTTGGCCCACGTTGGCGCTGCAGCGCCTCGCCGCCGCCCGACTGGTGGTCTCCGAACAAGACTTGCACGAGGCCTGGGAAACGCTCTATGGCGAATCGGTTCAATGCCGTCTGATCGCCTGTGATAGCCATCTCGATGCCCAAAAAGTTCGCTCACTGGCGTTCATGAATCCTTCGGATTTCGGCAATCTCGCCAAGCAATTCTCCAAAGACTCGTCGAGCGCGAGCATTAAAGGGTTGATTCAACCGATTCGCAAGCATCTCGGCAACAAAGACATCGAGCGCGTCGCCTTTGCTCTCAAGCCGGGCGAAATTTCCGACATTGTCCCGGTCGGCAACCAGTTCATCGTGCTCATGTGCGAAAAGCGCAACGAAGCTCGACCCGTCCCTATGGACCTCGTGCGCCCTCAACTCACCGAGTCGATTCGCGACAAAAAGCTCCGTTTGGCGGGCGAAGATATCCTCAAGGATCTGCAGAGCAAGTGCGTCGTCGATGTGGTTTATAACGATCCCCAGCGCCGCGCCGCCGAGCCTGCGGTCGCCGCTCGCGTCGATGGCGACGTGATCTCCCTCGTCGAACTCGCCGAAGAATGCGTCAACCGGCACGGCGAGGAACTACTGTCGGGCATGATTAACCGCAAGCTCCTCGAACAAACCTGCAAGAAGAAGAACATTCAGGTCAGCCCGCAGGAAATCGAGGCCGAAATCGCGCTCACCGCGTTCACGATGGGCAAGATTGGCGCCGATGGCAAAGCCGACGTCGAGGCCTGGATGGCCGAAGTCGCCAAGCAAGGCGTCACCAAGGAAATGTACGTCCACGACACCGCCTGGCCCAACGCCGCGCTCAAGAAGCTCGCGGGCGCCAAGGTGGAAGTCACCGACATCGATATGCAGCACGGCTTCGAGGCGAATTTTGGGCCACGCGTTCGCTGCCGCGCCATCGTGTCGAACAACATGCGCCGCGCGCAGGAAGTGTGGGAGATGGCGTGCAAGAATCCCACCATCGAGCATTTCTCTGAACTGGCTGGGCAATACTCCATCGAGGCTAGCACGCGATCGCTGCGCGGCGAGATTCCTCCCATTCAAAAATGGGGCGGTCAACCCACGCTCGAAGCCGAAGCCTTTGCGCTCAAACCGGGCGAAATCTCCGGCGTCATTCAGGTCGGCGAGAACTACGTCATCCTGTTTTGCGAAGGACTCACCGAGCCGACCAAAGTCACTATGGACGAAGTGCAAGCCGATATCCGCGCAGACATCCACGAGAAGAAGCTTCGACTCGCGATGACCCGCGAATTCGACCTGATCAAAGATGCCTCGCTCATCGACAATTACCTGGCGGGCACAACGCAAACACCCAATACCCAAAAGGTCCGTCAGACCGACTCGCTCGATAGCGTCACCACCCGTGGCGTTCCGGAACTGAAGGCCCAGCCGCAAGGTCCGCGGGCCGGTTCGGTGCTGGATCAGCGGCCGCCGGCCTCTGGTGTCCGGCCAGCCGCGGCGACAATGCCGCCAGCCGCTGCCGCGGCGCCTGCCGCCAGCAAGATTCCTACCCGAGTCAATTTGCCACGCCGTGCGGGCACGCCCTAGTGGCCGACGCTTGCCAAGCGTTGCGCCGTCGAGAGAATCTAGGCCAGTCCAGACCTACTGAGCCAACCTCACGGCAAACATGGCGCGACCGCTGCTGATTCTCGGCACCCACAACCGCAAAAAAGGCATCGAGCTGGTGGATCTGCTCGCGCCAGTCGGTTTGGAGCTGCGCACATTGGCCGATCTGCCAGACGCCATCGAAGTGGTGGAAGACGGCGATACCTTTCAGGCCAACGCTCGCAAAAAGGCGATCGAACAGGCGATTCATCTGAAAAAATGGGTGCTCGGCGAAGATAGCGGATTGGCGGTTGATGCCCTCGGTGGACTCCCAGGCGTCTACTCGGCGCGCTACTCCGGCGCCGGCGCCACCGACGACTCCAATAATCAAAAGCTGTTGTTGGAATTGGCCGAGGCGCCACCGTCAAAACGCGCGGCGCACTATGTGTGTCATGCGGTCATTGCTAGCCCTGTTGGCGAAATCATGGCCGAAGCGGTCGGCTATTGCCACGGCGTCATGCTCGCCACGCCGGCCGGCGCGGGCGGTTTTGGCTACGACCCGCTGTTCGAAATTCGCGAGTATCACCGCACATTCGGCGAACTAGGCTCCACCGCCAAAGCCTGCCTGAGTCATCGCGCGCGGGCCATCGGCCAGTTGATCCCCCGTCTCCGGCAACTCGTCGCAGCGGGCGAGTGGACGTAGTCTCAGCATCGTTCTACGATGCACCGAGCCTATGAGTCAGAACGCGTCGCAGCGCTGCGCGCACAAAAAATGGGCGAGCCGGCCAGATGAAGTGCCGTACTCGCCCAAATGAGAGAGAGTCAGAATGATGTGGCACATGATAGCGACCACTGCCCGCAAATATCAATCCTTCTCCGCCCGATGCATCCTAGTCATTTTCGGACTAATTTATTGCGTGGTTTCGCCGTCCCGCGCAATGGCCACCGATACCCCCGCCGAATGGGCCAAGTCTCACATCCAAGAGTTGGTGCAGTTCTATCAAGGGCTGCATCGCGCCCCCGAGTTGTCGTTTCAAGAAAAGCGGACGGCCGAAAAGATGGCCGCCGAACTCCGCGCCATTGGGGCCATCGTGACCACTGATGTCGGCGGACATGGCGTGGTCGGCGTTTTGAAAAACGGCCCCGGCGTTTCGTTGCTGATGCGCGCCGACATGGACGCGCTCCCCGTGAGCGAACAAACGCAGTTGCCCTATGCTTCCCAGGTCAAAGTCCAGGATGAGCAAGGCGCCGAAGTGGGGGTGATGCACGCCTGCGGGCATGACATCCATATGACCAGCCTGGTTGGTGTAGCTCGCTACTTGGCGACGCATAAAGACCAGTGGTCAGGGACCGCGATTTTCGTTTTTCAGCCCGCCGAAGAACGGGGCGCCGGCGCGCGAGCCATGCTCACCGATCCCTGGTTCGCACGACTCGGGACTCCAGATTACGCACTGGCCCTGCATGTCGATTCGTCATTGGCCACCGGCAAGGTGGGCTTTCGCGCCGGTTTCACCTTGGCCAACGTCGATAGCGTCGATGTCACGCTGAAGGGACGCGGTGGGCACGGCGCCTATCCACACATGACGGTTGATCCTATCGTGCAGGCGGCATACCTGATTGTCGATTTGCAATCGATTGTCAGCCGCGAAATACGCCCCACAAACCCCGCAGTTATCACGGTGGGCTCAATTCATGGTGGATCCAAGCACAACGTCATTGGCGACGAGTGCCACCTGCAGATCACCGTTCGCAGCTATTCCGACGAGGTGCGTAAGCATCTGCTCGAAGCGATTCGCCGCAAGGCGAACGCGGTAGCGCAAAGCTGCCGAGCGCCGGCGCCCGTCATACAAGTCTCGGAGGGCACCCCGGCGCTCGAAAACGACGTTCAACTGGTTGAACGGGTCACTCCGGTGTTTCGGCACGTCCTCGGACCCGAAAACGTCGTTCCCTCCGAGCCGTCGATGGGGGGCGAGGATTTCAGCGAGTTTGGCCGGGCAGGCATCCCAATCTTCATGTTCCGGTTGGGCGCCGTCGATCCCGAGCGACTTGCCCGCTACAAGCAATTGGGGGTCGATCCGCCGTCATTGCACTCCGCCCTCTTTTACCCCGATCCGGTGGAAACGTTGCAAACCGGCGTGACGGCCATGACCGCCGCCGCGCTCGATCTGCTTCAACCGTCAAAGTAGGCCCTGGCGTCGGTCGCGATGCGGAATCTGGTTTGGCTGTTCGGGTATCTGGTGTTGATGGCGCTGCTTGTCGTCGTGTTCGTCGAAGCTCGGCGCAGGACCATCGCGGCGCTCGACAACCCGCAGGCTCGCGCCCAGTGGCAGGCTTGGCGAAAGGAAGCGCAACGCCAGTCGCAAGGCGCCGGGCCGGTGCGCCGCCGCCCACCCAAAGGCGACGAACCGCCGGCCCTAGTGATGATGCGCGATCATTTTGTGGCCGCGCTCGGCAGCGCGCTCGCCATCGCCAGTTGTCTCTATCTCTTTCTGGTCATAGTCGCCCGCGGCGCGATTCGATCAGCGCCTCCTTCAAGGCCGATCGATTAGCTAGTTGCTAGCATGCGACCGCAAAATTCACGAGACTTTTATTTGCATCCGCCATGCGACAATCGCTAGAATGCGCAGGCGGATAAAACGCGGGCCGCCCAATCTCATCTATTCCGCACGGCTCGCGCCAGTCCACAGCTTCGCTCATCTCTTCTTGTCTTTTCGTGGGTTCCTCGGGCATGTGGCGTGCGGATGCGCCGCTTCGTTCATCCAATTCAGTGTCTGGTCGCTGTATGCGGATTCTCGCTGCGCGAGTTGAGTCTTGGCATCGAGGCCGCGAGTAACGCATGCCGGCCAGCTCTGGCGTTCTCTTGGAAGTCGACAATTCAACAACCAATCTTCTCACCTAGGCAGAAATCATGATCCGCCATCGTGCCAGCGCCATTACTTCCGATGCACATGTTGTTGAATCGCTCGAAAGCCGCTTGATGCCACCTGTCGAAGCGCTCCTGCCGGCTCAGCAGACTGCGAGTCGTATGCTCGACGCCGAAATCTCCCCCCGCGGCGTCAAAGACCTGGTGCGGGTCTTCAAGCTGCTTTCCGACGGCACTCGCCTGCGGATCCTGCTCTATCTCATCCAGCGCGGCGAACTCAACGTGCGCGACTTATGCGAGCGGTTGGCGCAAAGCCAGCCGGCGGTGAGCCATCACCTGGCCCTGATGCGCATGGCGGGATTGGTCGATTGCCGCCGTGCCGGCAAACACAATTTTTATCGGGTGCTGCCGGAGCGATTTCAACGATTGCTCGATTTGATCTTCGAAAATACTCCCCCCGCCGAACGCCAGATTCGTTTTCACGACTACGTGCTGAGCCAACTGACCGCCGAGGCCTAGCGACCGGCGTGAGATCGCGCTATTTGTAGGTTCCGTTGACGATTCGCCGCGAGAATTCTTCCAGAAGATCGGCGCCGAGCAGTTTGCTCAGATCGGGGCCCTTGGCGGCGCGGTTCGCCTGCGGCCGACGCGCCGCCGTCAGCCGTTGCATTTGCTCCATTAGCGCCGGGCGGCACATCGGAAAATCCACTCCGATGCGGGTCCGCTGACCCTCAGCGCCGAAGTACGTCAATTCCGCAATGTCGGTCTCCACGATTTGCTGCGACTCCTTGCGAATCGCCAGCGGCCCGAACGCCAACGAAATCGGTCGACCCAGCGGATGATCCTCCGTCGTGAGCCACAAGCGACAGTCGGCCTCGGCGTTCAACGACTGGCTGTAAAAGTCCACGCAGTAGCGTCCGTCGACCCGCTTGAGCAGCGCGACAAGCCGGCTGAGCAAAGTCGCCTTGCTTTTCCAAGCCTCGGGTATCTCCCACATCGCAACGTCGATCACTTGCTCATCAGCTGGTAATTCACGATGCGCAAGGACTGATTCGATCGTTGCGACCTCCACTTCTCCTGGCGCCGCGCGGCAAACCAGCAATTTGCCGCCGCTGCTTGCTTTGCCGTCTCTCTGGATCGCTCCGGCAAGGTAGATCGCCAGGCGGCTTGGTTGTGGCTTGGCGTTGGCGTCCAGCCAGCCCCCCATTGCCTTCGCTGGCTGCTGCTTGGTTGCCGCGCTGGGCAGTTCTCCAAACGATCGAACAATCTCCACCGACGCGGGCGTTTCAAAGTAGAACGCCACTTCCTCCTGCTTTGTGCTGTTCGGCGGTGGCGTGCCCAGCACAAAGTAATACTTCGCTTCCAGCGACTGCCGCTGATCGGGGTCGACAAAGGCATCGCTCGATTGCCGGATGAAATACGATTGGCCGTCCGCTTCGCGCGGTTCGATCGCCAGCGCGCGGAACTGGTGGCTTGCTTCCTCCTCGACGGTCGCCACGTCGCCACTGTCGGCGGTGACCACCTCGGCCTCCTCGACCTCTGCGTCCGCTGATTCTTGGGACCAAACGAAAACCGGGCTCAAAAACAGCGACAAGAGGAGGGGTGTCATCCAGCGTTTTGTCGGCATGTGTCTGATCCGCTCGGCTCGGAAACGTTGGGCCACCGACAGCCAGATTCGCACGCTCCGCCGACAGAGGCAAGCCGCCCAACCAGGGTGCGGCCCCCTGACTGGGCGGTTATGCTGTCCCTTCTACAGCGCACCAAGCCCAATGGCCGGCCGACAGGGACGCGACGTTCAGACCTTCATTTCAGGCGTTGAACATGACTTATCGAAATCACTTGCTCGGCTTTGCCGTCATTCTGTGCGGAACGCTCACGTTTGCCGCGCGCCCCACCGAGGCCACCGACGCCCCCAAATGGATCGCTCAACTCATCCGCAAACTTCCCGATTCCGAAGCGGAGGTCGAAGCAATCTGGGAAAAAAGCAGAAACGCGTCGATCCAAGTCACGGTGGGCGAACCGCTCCAGGCGCCAGACTTCTCGCAGCAGACCGACTACGACGTGACGGTTGCCGGCAAAAAACAACAACTCAAGTTCGACTTTGCTCGCATCGGCGCGCTCAATTTCGGTCTAGCGGTTAGCGAGGCCGATCAGGCCCATCTGCCCGCCGTCAGCAAGGGCAAGATTATGGAGCGGGTCGACGGCAACTACATTTCCATTCAGATCCGCCCTCATCGCGATCAACAAACGGGCGCCATCTACCTGTACTACAAACCCTTTGCCGCAATTGGCGCCTACGGCCTACCGGGGGCGCAAGAGTTCTCGCCCCTCATGGAGGACTCGGTCGCCGACTTCCGTGGCGTGGGCCTGTTCGTCAAGCGCGGCACGCCCATCACGGCCGAGGCGCTGCGCACCTTCGTCGGCGTCAACAAGACCATGATTACCGACGAGGCCAATTCCGACGCGCCCCAGCCCAAGCTGGTGAAGAACTTCGAATTCACCTTCGTCCGCGCGCGGGTCGCTGGCGACCATGTCGCATTGCACACCTTCGTCACCGACGGGCATCGCACCCGCCTGCACTATCTGCAACCGTATGAACCGCCACCCGCCTTCACCGATTGCGACGTGCAAAGCGTGCTGTTGTTCACCGATTACAGCGTCGCCAAGCAGTCTCCCTCGGCCAAGGCGATTCGCCACGCCAAGATTCGCGACCGCGCGATGTTTCCTGTTGCAGACCTCGATAAATGGGCCTCCGGCAAAGGCTGGTCAGGCGACGCCCTCGACAACCTCACCGAACTGCTCGACGCGATTATCGACGGCCAACTAAGCCCCACGCCCAGCGCCGCCGGTGGACAATAACCCCGCCCAATCATGCGTCGCTGCGATTGCGGTATGCGGTTCTAGTATAATTCAAACGGTCAGTTCTTGAGGACTCGGTGCTATGCAGTGGCGTGATCGAATCGCAGTGGACCCACAAGTCTGTCACGGACAGGCGTGCATTCGGGGCACACGGATCATGGTTTCTGTCGTATTGGATAATCTCGCGGCCGGAGTGGAGATCCCGGAGATTATTACCAGCTACCCTCCGTTGACCGACCCTGACATTCGCGCGGCAATTGCCTACGGCGCCGACTTGGCCCGCGATCAAGTGGTGGCGTTGCCGTCTGGTGTCTTGTGAAATTCAAAGTCGATGAGAACCTTCCACGTGAAGCGGCGACATTGCTCAATCAGGCCGGCTACGACGCATGCACTGTGGCTGATCAATCGCTTGGCGGCCGCGCCGATCATGAAATCGCCACGGTTTGCCGATCGGAACAGCGAGTGTTGGTCACAATGGATCGAGGTTTTGGGGACGTGCGCCATTATCCCCCAGGCCAGTCCCCCGGGATACTCATACTCAAATCGCGGCAACAGGACACGCGCAGCGTCGTGTCGCTCCTCAATCGTGTCATTCCAATGTTTCGCACTCAAAACCTGGGTTGCGAACTGTGGATAGTTGATGAATCGGGCGTCCGCATCCGCCATTGATTCCCCATTTCAACGCCTTGCCCTAGTCGCGGCCGAGTTTTAGACTGATTCGTTTGGTTTCAACTCAGTCTCGCTCGCCGGGGGGCCTTCCGCTCGCCGGTCGACAGCCGCAAGGAAACTCCATCGTGCCCGGCACGTGCGTAATTGGCCTGCAATGGGGCGACGAGGCCAAGGGCAAAATCGTCGACCTCTTGACCGAGCACCACGACCTTGTGGTGCGCTACCAGGGGGGCGCCAACGCCGGGCATACCGTCGTCACCGGCGGCCAAACCTACAAACTCTCGCTGATTCCCAGCGGCATACTCCGGCCAAGCGTCGCCTGCGTCATCGCCAGCGGCGTTGTCATCAATCCGCAGACCTTACTTGAAGAAATCGACGGCTTGGCCAGCCGTGGCGTCCCGGTCCACAAGAGTTTGCTCATCAGCGATCGCGCTCATGTCATCTTCCCCTGGCACGCCGAGGAAGACCGGCTCACCGAGGCGCAAAGCACGGGCGAGGCGATCGGCACCACGCTGCGCGGCATCGGCCCCTGTTATCGCGACAAGGTCGGCCGCTCGCACGCGATCCGCCTGGGCGATCTGTACCACGCCAGTTTCCCGGAGCGACTGACTAGAATCGCCGCCGACAAGCAGCGGATGCTGGCCGCGCTACAGCCCGGCGTTGAACCCAAGCCGCTCAGCGCCGAGAAAATCCACCGCGACTACGCTGCCTTCGCCGAACGACTCCAGCCGTTCGTCACCGACACTACCAGCTATTTGCTCGATGCCGTGGAAGCTGGCAAGCGCGTCCTCTTCGAAGGCGCTCAAGGCACCATGCTCGATGTCGATCACGGCACGTATCCCTACGTCACCAGCAGCAATAGCTCTGGCGTCGGCATCACCGGAGGTTCCGGCGTCCCCAGTCGGTATCTCGAAAAAACCATCGGCATCGTCAAGGCCTACACCACCCGCGTGGGCGGCGGACCGTTTCCCACCGAGCAAGACAACGACATCGGCCAGCACATTCGCGATCGCGGCAACGAATATGGCACTGTCACCCGCCGGCCGCGGCGCTGCGGTTGGTTCGACGCCGTCGCCACGCGCTATTCGGCTCGACTCTCGGGCGTCGACACCATCTGCGTCATGCTGCTCGATGTGCTGAGCATGCTCCCCCAAATTCAAGTCTGCGTCGCCTACGAACTCGACGGGCGGCGGATCACCAACTTTCCTAGCCATGTCGACGACTTGCGTCGCGCCCAGCCCGTGTACGAAACGTTGCCCGGCTGGCAGCAAGAGATCACCGACGTTCGCAAATATTCCGATTTGCCGGAAAATGCCCGTCGCTATTTGAAGCGGATCAGCGAGGTGGTCGGGCGTCCCATTGAGATCGCCTCGGTCGGTCCCGATCGCGAACAAACCATCCTGGTGAAGTGAACTTGGAGAAGTGAGCTTCCGGCACTCGGTCGCCGGCGACCGCCTTTTTGTGAGTTTCGCGTGGCTCAATCAACGCAGCCCCAGACCGAGCTTCCCGTTCCGCGCGAAAAAATGCCGCGGCACGTGGCCATCATCATGGACGGCAACGGGCGCTGGGCGCAAGCGCAAGGGTTGCCCCGCATCGAAGGGCACCGCCGCGGCGTGGCCAGCGTGCGCCGCACGACCGAAGAATGCGCTCGACTCGGGATCGAGCAACTCACCTTGTATTGCCTGTCGAGCGAAAACTGGAAGCGGCCGCAGCCAGAACTCGACTTCCTCATGCACCTGCTCGAACAGTACATGATCGAAGAACGATCCGTGCTGCTCGACGAGAACATTCGCCTCGCGGTGATTGGCCGCCGCGAAGGCATCCCCGCCGAAGTCCTTGCCGAAATCGACAAGACCATCGAAATGACCGCCGCTAACAGCGGCCTGCGGCTGTGCCTGGCCATCAACTACGGCGCGCGCGGCGAAATTGTCGATGCGGTTCGCCAAATCGCCAGCCAGGTGCAGTCTGGTCAACTGTCGCCGTCCGCCATCGACGAAACGACAATCGCCGATCATCTCTACACGGCCGGCATGCCCGACCCCGATCTGCTCGTCCGTACCGCCGGCGAAATGCGAATCAGCAACTACTTGCTATGGCAGATCAGCTACGCCGAGATTTGGGTCACGTCCAAATTCTGGCCAGAGTTCGACGAACGGGCGCTGCATCAGGCGATTCGCGATTTTGCCGACCGCGACCGCCGCTTTGGAGGGCTCAACGAATGAGCCGCAGCCTCCGCTTGCTCCATTACGGAGCCGCGTAAGTCATGCTTCGCTGGCGATTGCTGATGAGCGTGGTGTTCATCGCCGGGCTGGTCGGCCTGATCTGGCTCGATGCCCAGGCAGCCACCCCTGGCAGTTGGCTCATGCCGCTCGCGCTGGCGGTTTCGGTGCTCGCCTGTGAGGAAATGCTCCAACTATTGGCCGCGCGCGATTTGCGTCCCGCCCCATGGGTTTGCTATCTCGGCTGCTTGTCGATCGTGGCCAGCAATTACGCCAGCATCTGGGCTACCGGCCCGTTGACCCGCCTGGAATGGACACTTACGGCGTTCGCCCTTTCGCTCCTGGCCTCCTTCTTTGCCGAAATGCGCCGCTATGAGCGCCCCGGCCAAACGATGGAAAGGTTGGGCGCCGCGGTGCTCACGCTCGGCTATGTCGGCGTGTTGCTCAGTTTCGTCGTGCAGATGCGCTTACTTGGTCCCAATGGCGCCTACGGCATTGCGGCGCTCGCCTCGCTGGTCATCGTGGTCAAAATGTGCGACATCGGCGCCTACACCGTGGGCCGACTTGTGGGCCGCACCAAACTCGCGCCCACGCTCAGCCCGGGCAAAACCATCGAGGGCTGCGCCGGCGGCATTGCCTTTGCACTGTTCGGCGCCTGGGTATGGCAGTCGATGCTGCTTCCCGCGCTGGTGACTGCTACTCCGGAAACTACTTCCTCGCCACCCACCTGGGGTTGGATTGCCTTTGGCCTGTTGGTCGGCTTGGCCGGCATGCTTGGCGATCTGGCCGAGTCGCTCATTAAGCGCGATGTGGGCCGCAAGGATTCCAGTTCCTGGATGCCCGGATTTGGCGGCGTGCTCGATGTGATCGACTCCATCCTCATCGCCGCGCCGGTGGCCTATTTGTGCTGGATTTTCCATCTGGTGGGGCCCTGACGTGGCCGTCTCGGCGATCAGATGCCTCTCCACGCTCACAGGGCTCAAAATCGACTTCGGAAAGCAGATTTCACGTCGTTTGGGTCGTCAAAGTGCCAGATAATGCGGGCAGCTAAATCTCAGTTTGGATTTTCGACCCTCAAACTCGCCATTCGCCACCGCCACCCACGGGGTATAATTGCGTGTCGCGCCTCGACCGCCAGCCGAAATTGCGGCCGGCAATTGGCGCAAGTCCCTACGATAGGAGAGTTAACGCCGCTCCCCGCGAGCCGTATTGCTTGCGGCATACTGTGCCGCCGATAAGATGCTTGCTTTACGGTCCCGCGAGTCGATTGCGGTACTCGACATTTGATGATCGAACAGACCATTGCGGTCACCGACCCCCGTAGCCTGCTCTCGCTGTTCGGGACGCGCGACCAACACCTGCGAAAAATCCGCGAGACGTTGGCCGTCAACATCTCTGCCCGCGATCACCAGATTCACATCGCGGGCGAAAAAGAGGCGGTCGCTCAAGCGGCGGAAGTGATTGAACAGCTCAAAGCGTTCGTCGAGCGCTTTGGCGCCCCCTCGGGCGAAGACGTCGCCCGTGCCTTGGCGACCGTTCGGCACGGAGCGGCTCCCGCCGAGGCCCCGCTGATCGACGTTTTCAGCCCCGGGCGGGCAGTTCGGCCACGCACGCCAGGGCAAACCCGCTATGTGCAGGCCATTCGAGATCACGAATTGACGCTCGGCGTCGGACCGGCCGGCACAGGCAAAACCTACCTCGCGGTGGCCATGGCCATCGCCGCCCTCAAGCAAGAGTCAATCCGCAAGATTGTCCTGGTCCGGCCTGCCGTCGAAGCGGGCGAGAGCCTGGGCTTTCTGCCCGGCGATCTACATGCCAAGATAAATCCCTATCTGCGGCCCCTGTTAGACGCGTTGGCCGAGATGGTCGATTACGACCAACTGAAAAGCTACATGGAATCGGATGTGATCGAGGTGATTCCGCTGGCCTACATGCGTGGCCGCACCCTCAACGAGGCCTTCATCATCCTCGACGAGGCTCAAAACACCACGATTCCGCAAATGAAAATGTTCCTCACCCGCATGGGCCGTGGCTCCAAGATCGTTGTCTCGGGCGACACCACGCAGATCGACCTGCCGACGCATACCTCCAGCGGCTTGATCGATGCCCTGCGCCGGTTGGAAGGCATCGAAGGCATCGCCGAGGTGCGAATGACCGGGGCCGACATTGTGCGGCACCGGTTGGTGCAACAGATCCTCAAGGCGTACGAAGAAGAGCCGCACAAGCCGCGCTAAAGCCGACATGTCGATTGGCGGACAAAAACGAAGCCGGCAGGAGCGAGTCGCAAGCCTCGAGCTCCCGCCAACACGCATGGAACGACTGGCCAGCCAATTAAGCCAGCCCTCTTCGCTCATGCGCATGGGGCTGTGCCTGATCGCGGCAATTGCCATTGTGGGGCTGATCCAAGGCTGGGCGCCTCCTTTTTGGCATCGCGTAAACTACACCCCTCCCTACGACATCCTGTCGCGCGTCGCGTTTCAAGATCCGGGCGTCCACGAGGCTGCCGCCCCCACCAACTTTCGCGAAGGCCAGTTGCTGGCGAAGGCCGGCGTGCCGCTATCGCTCGACGACGTGCGCATCTTGCGGTTGGAATACGACGCCCGCATTGCCACTCTTTCCGCCACTCAGCAAGTCACCCGCGCGCTGGCGGCACTCTTTTTGACGCTGGCGATCTTCGCGCTGATCGGTTTCTACATTGTCTACCGCCATCCCAAGATGCTGCGTAGCCGCAACCGCTTTGCCGCCATCCTGCTGATGGTGGTGGCCACGGTCGGCCTTACGCGCTGGCTCTCGCAAGATCCATGGCAGGCCGAGGTGATTCCGCCTTTGCTTTTTGCCCTCACTGTCGGCATCGCCTATTCCAACGAGCTGGCGCTCTTGCTCACCGCCGGCATCTGCATCATCACCGTGTTGGGCGGCGGCCACGAACTCGACGACCTGATCGTACTCATGGGCACGATCTCTACCGGTCTGTTGTTTCACGGCCGCATTCGCAGCCGTAGCAAGTTGATCAAGATCGGCGTGCTGGCCGGCGGCGCCGCGGCGCTGTTGACGCTTGGCGTTGGCGCCCTCAACGACCAACCACTGGCCACGCCGCTGTTTACCGTCGCGGCGCGAAATGGCGTCTGGGCCATCGCCACCGGCTTTCTCATTACCGGCCTGTTGCCGTTCGTCGAAAAACGCTTTGGAGTGCTCACCGACATCAGTCTGCTAGAGATTGGCGACGTCAGCCATCCCCTCTTGCAAGAACTCGTCCGCCGCGCTCCAGGCACCTACAACCACTCCATCAACGTGGCCTCGCTGGCCGAACACGCCGCCGAGGCCATTGGCGCTAATGGATTGCTGGTGCGAGTCGGCGCCTACTTTCACGACATCGGCAAGATGTTCAAGCCCGGCTACTTCGTCGAAAATCAGCAAGACCAGGAGAATCGCCACGATAATCTCGTCCCCGCGATGAGCACGCTCATCATCATCGCGCATGTCAAAGACGGCGCCGATCTGGCCCGTCAGCACCATTTGCCAGAGCCAATCATCGATTTCATCGAACAGCATCACGGCACCACCCTCGTCGAGTACTTCTACCAACGCGCCAGCCAGCGCTCCGAGGCCAACGGCGAGGAAGTCGCCGAAAGCTCCTACCGCTATCCCGGCCCCAAGCCGCAAACCAAGGAGGCTGGCGTGTTAATGCTGGCCGATGCCTCCGAGGGCGCCTGCCGCGTGCTGGTCGAGCCAACTCCCGCGCGCATTCGCGATCTGGTCCACGAAATTGTGCTCAAGAAGCTGCATGATGGCCAATTCGACGAATGCGGCCTGAACCTCCGCGAGTTGCGCACCATCGAAGACAGCCTCGTCAAGACGCTCACCGCGGTCTATCACGGTCGCGTCAAGTATCCCAATCAACGCACGGCGTGAGGCTAGCACTGTGATCACGATCGCCGTGGCGGACGAACAAGACCGCCTGGATGTCGATGCCAACCGACTGCGCCGCGCGGTGCGGGCAATTGTGCGCGACGCCGGACTCGCCGACGCTGAGATCAGTATTGCCTTGGTCGACGATCCCACCATCCACCAGCTTAACCGCCGGCATTTGCGGCACGACTATCCCACCGATGTGCTCAGTTTTCTCCTTTCCGATGAAGGCGCTTCGCTAGAAGGCGAAATCATCGCCAGCGCCGACACCGCCTGCCGCATGGCGCCCTCGATCGGCTGGCCGGCTGCCGACGAACTGTTGCTCTATGTTATTCATGGCGCACTGCATCTGGTGGGCCACGATGACCGAGACGCTCAGTCGGCGGCGGCGATGCGCGACGCGGAGCGGCGTTTTCTCAGCCGTATGCGAGTGTCATTGCCGGCAGTTTGCGACAACGAAAAGGTCCACCAATCCACGGCCTCTCGTTCTCGCCGGCGCGGCCAGCGGGAGGCGGCCCGATGAGTCTCTTATTGATCCTGTTGACGGTAGCCATGCTCTTGCTGGCCGGCGTAGCGGCGCTGATGAATCGCGCGCTCCGCGATTTCTCCATGCGCGAGCTGGAGCAACTCTGCGAGCATCATATCCGGCCCAATCTCCTGGGAGCGGTGATGCGCCGGCAGGAGCGTGTCGAATTGGTCACCGAACTGGTCTGCTTGGCCTCCGTCGTGATCGCCGCCATCGCCGCCGCGGCGTCTATGTTGCTCCGTCCCGACGCTCGCCCGCTGATGCTGGCGCCCGTCGCGATGGTCCTGGTATTGGCGGCGTGGTTGGCCATCATCTGGATTGCGGCCCCCATCGCGCGGCTTAGCGCGACCAAGATCGTCTTTTACGGCTGGCCAGCCTGGTACGGCGCAACCATGCTCTTCTTGCCGGCCAGCCTGATTGGCCGCGCCATCGAGCAGGTGGTCTTTCGCCTGGCCGGTCGCGAGCCACAGCCACCTACCGAAGAAACCCTGGAAGATGAAATCCGCACCATCGTCACCGAAGGCCAGCGCGAGGGGCTCTTGGAAGAAGACGCCCGCGAAATGATCGAAAGCGTCATGGAGCTGGGCGACGCGCTCGTCGCCGAGGTGATGACTCCGCGGCCCGACATGCTCACCCTCACGGCAAACGCCACCCTGGAGACGGCCGCCGCGCTCTTTGTCGACGCCGGTCATTCCCGCATCCCGGTCTACGACAAAAATCGAGACGACGTGGCCGGCGTGCTCTACATCAAGGACTTGCTCGCCGAGATGATCAAGCCCGCCGACAGCCAGGCCACGACCATTGCCGGAATCTTGCGGCCGCCCGTCTTCGTGCCAGAAACCAAGCCCATCGACGACCTGCTCGAAGAATTTCAGCGACATCGCAACCACATCGCCATTGTCCTCAACGAGTTTGGCGGCGTGGCGGGCTTGGTCACTATCGAAGACATTCTCGAAGAAATCGTGGGCGAAATTGTCGACGAGCACGACGATGAAGAGGCGGAGGCAATTCGCCGCATCGACGACCGCACCTGCGAAGTCTCCGCCCGCACCCATCTGGAGGAGATCAACGAGCAGCTTGGCATCGCGCTCGAAGAGAACGGCGTCGACACTGTCGGCGGATTCGTCTTCAGCGAGTTGGGCCGTGTTCCCCGGCCCGGCGAGCAGGTGGTCTATAAGAACGTGCGGCTCACGGTGCTCGAAGTCAAGCATCGCCGCGTGGAGCGCATCCGCATCGAAGTGCTCGACGAGGCGCCCAGCGAATCGATCTGATCGCGCGCCTCGCAGTCGCGCGGAGCCGCCCACGGAGCATCGAGGCAATTCAGGATGGCAAGCGAGAAGGCCGCCGCGCTGGTGCTCCGGGTAGTTGACTTCAGCGAGTCAAGCTGCGTCGTCATGCTGTATACTCGGGAGTTCGGCAAGATACACGGACTGGCCAAAGGGGGGCGGCGGCTCAAGGGGCCGTTCGAGTCTGCACTTGACCTGCTCTCGCTCGTTCGCATAGTGTTCCTCCGCAAATCCTCAGGCGCTCTCGACCTGCTCACCGAGGCCAAACTCGAACGCAGGTTCCGAGGCAGAGGTCGTGACCTGGCCAGCATTTACGCGGGTTATTACGTCGCCGAACTGCTCACCAAGCTGACCGACGACTATGACCCGCACCCCAATTTGTTCGAGCTGGCCAACCAAACGCTCATCGCCTTGGGAACTGCCGCCAACACCACTTCGCTCGTTCTGCGGTTTGAGCTGCAATCACTTGTCATGCTAGGCCACCAGCCAACATTGGATCTCTGCGCCGAGTGCGGCCGCACGGTCGAACTCGAAGGCCGCGTGCATTTCAGCCATCAGGCAGGCGGAGTGATTTGCCCTCAATGCCGACCCGGACGCAAACAGGTCGTGTCGGTCAGCGCGGGCGTCGTTCGCACACTGAGTCGCTTTGCCGATCGCTCCGGCGACGCTTGGCGACGCCTGGAGGTCGATCGCGGCTCCTATGGAGAGCTGCGCGCGCTGCTCAACCACTATCTGGCCCATGTGCTTGGACATGAACTGAAAATGCCGCAATATCTGGCCGGACCAGTCACCTGGTAGCCCCATCATCGTGAACCGGACAAGGACGTCCCACCATCGCGCGATTTGGAGATTATTGGCGCTGGCCTGCGCGCAGATAGCGCTCGCCGCGGCCGGCGGCGTCGAGGCCGCGGAGCCCCCCGCGCAGGCCGACTCACTCAGCGGTGGCGTCCCCAATCATGTGATTGTCAAGCCGGGCGAAGACCCCGAACAAATCTCGTCGTGGAAGCGGGAGTGGCGAAAGTTTAATTACAACACGCAAAAAATGATGGGCATGGAGCCCAACGAAACCGCATCGCGGGAGCGGTTTGCCAACGGGGAGCAGCATTTTCGCGAAAAGAAGTACAAAGAAGCCGCCAAAGAGTTTGACGACGCCGCCGATCGCTGGCCAGATTCGCCACTGGAAGAAGACTCTCTCTTCATGAAGGCCGAATCGCAATTCTTCTCCGACAACTATTCCGCGGCTTCCGACACTTACGGCCGCCTGCTCAAGAAGTTTCAAAATTCCCGCTACTTAGAGCGAGCCGTCGCGCGACAGTTTGTCATCGCTCGTTACTGGGAAGAACTCGATCGCAAGCAGAATAGCTTCATTTTGACGCCCAACGTCACTGACAAGACGCAGCCCATTTTCGACACCCAAGGCAACGCGATTCACGCCTATGAGAGCGTGCATCTGAACGATCCCACCGGCCCGCTGGCCGATGACGCGGTGATGGCGATCGCCAATATTCACTTTCTCGAAGATCGCCATGACGACGCCGATTACTACTACAACCTCTTGCGCACCCAGTATCCGCAAAGCGAGCACCAAAAGCTGGCTCACCTGCTCGGACTGCGCGCCAAAATGCGCAAGTACCAGGGGCCACACTACGAGGGCACGCCCGTCGAGGATTCGGCCGAGTTGGTCCAGCAGATCAACGCGGTGTTTCACGATCTGCCCCCCGACGAGCGCGAACGCCTGCGCAACGCCGAGCGCGCATTGCGACTGCAAAAAGCGCAGCGCGATTGGGAAACCGCCCAATACTACGCCCGCACCAAGCACTTCGGCGGCGCACGGTTCTACTATCAGCAGATCGTCAAGGAGTATTCCGATACTCCCTTTGGACCACAAGCCAAGGAAAAGCTGGCTCAAATCGCGGATCGCCCAGACAACCCGCCGCAGCGATTTCAATGGATTGTCAACCTCTTCCGCTGGGACTGGGACGGGGAGGAAGAGTGATTCGCCACCTGCGACTGACGCTGGCCTTGCTGCTCATCGTCGCCGGCTGCGCGCCATACCGGTTTGGGACGCGGTCGCTCTATGCGCCCGACATCAGCACGGTGTACGTGCCGATGTTCAGTTCCAACAGCTTTCGACCTGACCTGGGCGAGCGACTCACCGAGGCGGTCTGCAAGGAAATCGAAAAACGCACTCCCTACAAGGTCGTTGGCCGACCAGAGGCCGACAGCGTGTTGGCGGGGCAAATCCTGCGCGACACCAAACGCATCACGATTGAATCTCCCACCGACGAACCGCGCGAATTCGAAACCAACTTCGTCGTTCGTGTGAGCTGGGTCGACCGCAACAACGCCACCTTGCAGCAAGGCAACGTGCCGATTCCCGGGTCGGCGGTCGAGATCATGCAATCCTCCTATACCCGCTCCGAAATTGGCGGCTCGGTCGCCGTGGGCCAGCAAGAAGTCATCGATCGGTTGGCCCAGCAAATCGTTTCGATGATGGAAGCTCCGTGGTAAGCTCGACAGACATGTCTCCTTCGTCGAGCGCGTCATCGTCAGATTGCCCTACCGCCCAACACTGGCCGCGCCGCGCGGGCTGTTGGCGGCTCAAGACGCAGTCGCTCCACTTCGGCACGCTGCCGGTGCTGATGGGCATCGTCAATGTCACGCCCGACAGCTTTTCTGATGGCGGCAAGTATTTCGATCCCGCGCGCGCGATCGATCAAGCGCTGCGGCTCGCTGCGGAAGGGGCCGCGGTGCTCGATATTGGCGGCGAGAGCACCCGTCCTTACAGCGATCCCGTCAGCGGCGAAGAAGAGCGGCGGCGCGTCATTCCAGTGATCGAAGCGGTTTGCCGGCAGACGAAAACGCCGGTCTCCGTCGACACCTCCAAGGCGCTCGTCGCCCGCGAAGCCCTGGCCGCCGGCGCCGAAATCATTAACGATGTCACCGCCCTGGCGGGCGACCCAGAGATGGTCCCGCTCGCCGTCCA
>JAIBBY010000056.1 GCA_019694455.1 Pirellulales bacterium | reverse complement strand
ATTCAAGGAACTTTCGCGGCCGAACTTCAGTTTTCCCGGCGCCTGGCTTTACCGGCACGGATTGCAAATTCACTTGATCGTGGACGAAACGGCGCCCACCGAGAAGGCGGCGCTCTCCACCCGCACCGATCACTTGGCGCTGCACGTGGCCGATGTCGACGCCGTGGAGCAGACGCTGCGCGAGCAAGGCATCGTGTACCGGCGCAATCACGTCGCTGAACGCAACATCACGCAACTCTTCTTGCAAGACCCGGATGGGCATCACATCGAGATCGGCTGCTACCCGGCCAACGCCGAGGCGCCGATGCTATTGCGCGCCGCAGAGATCGGCGCGGCCGGCAAGGCTTAGGCCGCCGAAGCGCATGCGGGCGGAGTGTTCGCGCGGCGACAACAGGGCAGGACTAAAGTCGGCATCGCCTCCTGAACGATATTGGGCGACGCAGCGCTTCGATGCCTCGCTCCTCACCCTGCCCTCTCCCTGCAATCGGGGCGAGGGTTCTGAATCGGGCGCTAGTCGATCGTAGGGGGCGCGGCAAAGGGATTGTCGCCGCTGGGGCCGTGCGGCACGTCTTCCTGCGTGCGGAATGGGCTGGCGCCGCCTGGGCCGAGCAGGAACGGCGAGCCGCGCCGCTCGAACGCGGCGATCACGTGCGGCCGGGTCATGAAGTACCAGAGCAGGCCAGCATAGACAATGGGAAACACCAGAGTCAGCATCCCGATAATCATAAGCACTGAAGTGGGGATCTCTGCCACACGGCTGACAGCGGATAACGGGCCTCGCGCAAGTACGATGCGCGTAATGAAGCTTATGGTTGCCAAATGAAGTGCGTTCCGAATCACTGAATAAATCGCATATCCTACGGCCAGCTTGCGGCCCCAGCGCTTCATGTCCAGTAGGCCAATTCCCGAGATGAGGCACAAGAGCGTGCCCAGTTCGCCCAACGCAATGTTCGTCCAATGCCACGTTGTCAGCCAATGGCTTCTGTTGATGACATCCTGCATTGGACTTCGCCACATGGATGGCAGCCCATTCAACACTAGCAATAGATTGGAGCCCGCCCCGAGCAGTCCAAAAATGCCAATGATGAGGTTCAGCACACCAAAAATAGTGACCGAGACGGGACGGTACATGGCGGCAACCACGACAGAGTGTGACGATCCGCGCGCGAGGCACTGCGCTCGTCAGCCGTTATAACGCTCGCCGCTAGCGCGCGTAAGGCGAGCCCGGCAGGCGGGCGATGCGAGCCGGATCGACGCCACCACCGCCCGGCGCGAAGCGCGGATCGACCACCGGATAGGCCGGCGGCGGCAATTGCGGATTGGCCGAGATGGCGGGCGCCGCCGAACCGGCGGCCGCAAAGCCAGTGGCGCCGCGGGCGCTATCCAACCGCGCGTAGTGACGATAGGCGTCGATGCTCGCCGGCGGGCGATGCGCGAGCTTTTCCGCGCTGGCCGAGCGCTTGTACGACAAGAGGCGGCCGCGGCTGCGCGCGGCCATCATCAAGGCGTCGAGTTCTGGCACGCGCTGCCAGGTCTTGTCGACCGACTGGCCATCGATCTTGACAGTCACCTTCACGGGACCATCGGCCTGCGATTCGCGCTCAAAGTAGCTGGCCTGGTTCAACTGCGCGATGGCGCGGTCCAACCCCACGCGCGGCAGGTCGAGTTCCCACACCTCCTCAACTTGAGTCGGCGGATCGATCGCGTCGCCAATCAGCGGCGCCTTGCGCAAGCTCGCGGTCCACTTGTCGCTCAGCGACTCCTTGCCGCCGCTGGCGACCGTCTCGGGGAATTTCGATTTCACCGTCACTCGCGCCAGCGCGTAGCCGGGCATGTCGCCCGGGTGTGGATATTCGATTTCCAATCGGCCAAAGGTGGTCCGGTCTTCCAGGGTGCTGGGCAGTTGATCGTAGGAGACCTGTTGCCCCTCGATGCGAGCCACCGCCACCGGGGCTTTGAGCGCGCCGGCGTCGACCTCGTAGCTGAGGTTGGCTTTTTCGAACAGGCTGGCGGCGGAGTCGTACGGCATGGCGGGCGGGCGATAGCCGGCCTTGCAACCGCAGACCACGCAAAGCAAGAGCATGGCCGTCATCGATTGGGTCTGCCGCGCGGTCAACGGTAGTCCTCGCGTATCGGGTAGAAGGCGTCGATCGCGCGCACGGGTTGGTCGAGCGCGATCACCTGGTGAGGGACGCCGCCGGGAATGCGCCACATCTGCCCGGTGGTGACGATTCGCGACTCGCCCCCGATCACAAACTTTGCGGAACCGGAGAGCATCAGTCCCATCTGCTCGTGCGGATGGCTGTGCTCCGCGATCACAGCGTGGGGTTGCATCTCCACAAGCGACAGCGTCATCTGCTCGCCGCAGGTGGTGTAGATGTCGACTCCAGGGAAGATTTGGTGGTGAGAGCAGTCTTTCTTATCGACGTAGTATCCGAACATCTTCAAGAATCCCTATCCTTGTCAAATCGCTGAAACTAGGCAGTCTTTACGCCTTCCAAACGCTCGGCAATCTTTAACAGGCGGTTGTATTTTGCCAGCCGCTCGCTGCGCGCGATCGAGCCGATCTTGATCTGCTCGGCGCCGACGCCCACCGCCAAATCGGCCAGAGTCGAGTCTTCTGTCTCGCCGCTGCGGGCAGAGACAATGCGTCGATAGCCGGCGCTATGCGCCAGGCGCAGCGCGCGCAGCGACTCGCTGACCGTGCCGATTTGGTTGACTTTTACGAGCACGGCATTTGCGGCGCCTGTCTCGATGCCCCAGCGGATGCGCGCCGGATTGGTGGTAAAGAGATCGTCTCCCACCAGTTGCACCTTGTTCCCCAGCCGCGCGGTCAGCATCTGCCAGCCGCTCCAATCCTCTTCGGCCAACGCGTCTTCCACGCTGGTGATGGGGTACTCGCTGATTAGCCGCTCGATCTCGTCGACCAGTTCGTCGCTGGTCAAGGCGCCTCCCGACGTTGCGCGCAGCCGATACATGCCATCGGAATAAAAATGTGTGGCGGCGACATCGAGCGCCAGCGTGACATCGAGGCCGGGGCGCAGTCCGGCCGCCGCGATGGCGCGGACGACGAACTCGATCGCCTCGCGGTTGCTCTTGAGCCGGGGGCCAAAGCCCCCCTCGTCGCCGACCAGCGTCCCCTCATAGCCCGCCTCGGCGAGCAGTTTGCCCAGGCGGCGATAGATGCGGACGGTCCATTCCAGTCCGGTCGCCAAATCGGGCGCGCCGACCGGCTGCACCAGCACGTCTTGAAAGTCGAGGTTGCCGCCAGCGTGCAATCCGCCCGAGATCATGTTGATCATCGGCAGCGGCATGCGTGGTCGATCGATGGTTTGCGCGGCGGCACGTTCGCTGCCAGCGGCGGTAGTCGGCTCGTACGTTGCAAAGATATGTTCGTAGAGCCACACGTGGCGCGCCGCGGCGCCCAGGCGCAGTGCCGCCAGCGACGCGCCCAACAGCGCGTTGCCGCCAAGTTGCGTCTTGCGATCGGTGGGGTCGAGCGCCAGCAGGCGATCGTCGATCGAGAACTGATCGGCCGGATCGAGCCCCATAAGCGCCGGCCCGATCACGCGGTTCACGTTGTCGACGGCGCGCAAGACGCCGGCGCCGTCGTAGCGCGCAAGGTCTCCGTCGCGCAGTTCCAGCGCCTCAAAGCGTCCCGTGCTCGCGCCAGAGGGGACCATCGCCGACGCGCAGTGTCCGGCGTCGTCCAACATCTCGACCTCGACGGTCGGCCGACCGCGGCTATCGAGCACTTCGCGGGCATGCACCTTGGCAATCACGGTCATGGGGGAGGCGCCTTGCATCGGTCTTGAATTGGTCGTTTCCTTGCAGCAAGCTACCAAACGCGAGGGCGGGGTTCACGGAAATGCCACTCGGGCCGCGACCATGATTCAACTCAATCCGTACGAATCACCGCGCCCGTTGAACTTTCAACAGCCATCTACCGTGCTGCAAGGCGCCAGCCGACTGGCTCGCGCCGCTGTGCTTGGCGCCGTGGGATACTGCGTCTACTTTGCGAGCGTGTTTGCGTTTTCGCGAATGGATTCGTCCATCTCTTGGGAAGCGGCCAGTTGGACGGCGGGCGGTGTTGCCGCCTTTGCATTCGCATTGTCGGAGATCTTTTGCGCAGACCTGTGGGCACTACGCACGTCTCTGCTCCGGCGATTGATGCTTTCTATCACTGCAACGATTGTTAGTTGTCTGGCGGCCGATCCGATCGCCGCGTTGGCCGGCGTGGAGTTGCGGCATCATCGCGAACTACTGGTTTTACCTTGGCTGGCAATTGCGTTACCGGTCTTGCCATTTTCGTGCTGACCTTTTGCTTGAAGGCCAAAGCAGTCGCGCACAGGAACGAGGAAAAAACAATCAAGGACAGGCCAATAGCCTAACGTGACCAACGCCAATTTCCGTCCAACACTTTGGGATCACCTCCGATCGAGGCGCTTCGCGGGTGCCGGCGGAAGCAGGCGCCTCAAGTGAGCACAGGCGCGCGGTAATGCACACGCGACTTTTTCAACTCAGATTTGCTTGACGCACAATCGAAGCTGAAATCAGACTGACCGATGCTTGCCGGAACCGCGAACTGAGAGGCTTACCACTTTGCTTCCGTGAATCGAGGGTTCGCCATGCATGCTCCAGCCCCTACCCAAGAAGTGTTGGCGACTTTGTCGCGAAACAAGTCAGTCACTCTCCGATCGGCGCTTTTGGTGGTCGCCTTTCTGGTTGGGTTGTGGACAGACCGGGTTTATGGTCAGACCGAAACACTGTCAGGAGCCACGATCGGCATGGACAACCAGTTCGTATTTGCGCATACCAGTCTGCCTGAAGCCACAGGCATCGATTTCAGCTTCAGTGGCGGGTTCGCGCCGATGTATCCACTGGAAGAAAGCCACACGGTGGTCATCAATTTTGAATGGGGTCCGACTGCGACTGGTCCTTGGACCGTCAGCCCGGACTATGTGAATACCGTGCCCGGTGGGATGACCGATTTTTTTGCGACGGGAGTATTCCCTGGTCCCGATGACGCTCCATTTGTGGCGATTCACTTCTACGCAGGTGATTTCATGGTTGTAAGCGGGACGTTCACGCATACCTCCGTGATTCCGGAGCCGGCCACTTGGAGCCAGGGAATGCTCGGCGCTTCGATGTTGGGAGTGCTCGGATTTCGTCGCCACCGCCGCGTCAACAGCACATCCGCGTGAAGCAAACGCGCAAAGCTACTCAGCAATCGTCACGCGCTTAGCGCGCGTTCTCGGCGGCGCGCATCTTGTCGCGCGCTCGGCTGAGGAGCGGGCCGATGCTGTTTTCGGGCATGCCCAACTCGCGGCTGATCTGGCTATAACTCTTGCCTTCGAGATGGTGCATGCGCACCACTTCTTGCTCGGCGGGGCTGAGCAGTTCCAGCAGGCGCGCGACTTCTTCGCGGTTGTCGAGCGCGGCGGCATCGGACGACTGGCGCCCGTTGTGCGCGGCGGCCGCCAACGGCGCGGCGCCGACCTCGGCGGCAATGTCGCCCAGCCGGGCTGGCGACTTTTGTTCGATCAGGCGTTTGACGGCCACACGCCGCGCGATCACGGTGAGGTACGTCGCCAGACTGCTCTGGCCACGAAAGCGCCGCAGCACCGCGAAGTCGTCGCGCACGAAGGCTAGAAAGGCCTCGGCGCACAGATCCTCGCGCTCGTCGGGGGTGAGCCGCATGGAACGCGACTGGGCCGAATGATTTACAACGTGAACCACCAACCCCATGAAGCGATCGACAAAATCTTCCCAGGCCCGTGGCTTGCGAGCCAGACAGCGTTCCAGCAGATGGCGATCGATTTCGGAAAGCGCCACGCAAGACCACCCGGTCGGAAAGCGAGTCGGTCGAACGACCGGTCGCCCCCTGGCCTATGAGATAGGTGTTGTGGCACGGCAAATCCCGACCACAACCATTGCTAAGTTCGATTCTAAGAGCGATTCACAAACGCGGCAAGCACGGCCGATAACCTCCTGTATCTGCTTGCCCGCCGGCGGCAGATTGCCCCGGTTGACACTCTTGGCGCGTCGCTTTAAGATTCGGTGGTCCGCTGCATGGATTTTGTCAAGTGCTTCGCCAGTAAGCACTTGGCGACCTCAGGGCAGAGAGGTTTTGGCGGCGGAGCGGTTTTGACAGGAGGAGTTTTCGGGGCAAGTTGGTCGTGTGGTTAGTGGCCCTCGAACACGCTGGCTCGTGGGCCTCGCAAGCGCATGTTCGCACGAGTCGACCGTTCGGCACAGAACGCCGTCCGCCGCTCGTCGAGTTCAAGGAGATTTGTTTCGATGACTCACGTCGTTGCCGAGCCATGCTTTGCCTGCAAGTACACCGATTGCGTGGTGGTCTGCCCCGTGGAGTGCTTCTACGAGGGTGAGAAGATGCTTTATATCCATCCGGATGAATGCATCGATTGCGAGGCTTGTGTGCCGGAGTGCCCCGTGGAGGCGATTTTCCACGTCGACAATCTGCCCGAGGAATGGACCGACTTCACCGCGCTGAACGCCGAGATGGCGACGCAATGCCCGGTGATTACCGAAAAGAAAGAGCCGTTGGCTGGCAAGGAATAGTGGCTCGCCGAGGGCGAACCAGATTTCTTGACCCGCTGTCTGTAAGTGGCTAGAGTGTTGAAACGATTGACCGTTTTCGCACGAAACGAGCATTGTGTGATGATCCTGACCTCCGCCCTGCTACTTGCGAGCTTGCTGCCGCTACTCCCGGCGGGGAGGCCGTAGGGGATCCGCACACGTATTGTGTAGATAATCAAGAACCCCGAGGCCTGACCGGTCTCGGGGTTTTTTTGTTACCGATGGATTGTCACATCAACTTGCAACGCGACTTTTCCATGATATCGCCTACGCATCGCTGGCAGCGCGAACCGAGGGCGCGACTGGTGCTACCGAGGCCGACCCCGCGTCGGCCTGCCTAACGCGCTATTCGCTACTGTTCGTTCAACGCTTGCCAGAAAGAGCTATTCGTTATGTCCGCTTCAGCCACTCGACACATTCGCATATTCGACACCACGCTGCGCGACGGCGAGCAATCGCCCGGCGCCAGTATGAACCGCGCCGAAAAACTGGAGATCGCCCAGGCGCTGGTCGACTTGAAGGTCGACATCATCGAGGCAGGTTTCCCGATCGCTTCCCCCGGCGACTTTGAAGCTGTGCGCGAGATCGCCAATTCGGTCCGCGGCGCCGTCATTTGCGGCCTGGCCCGTTGCAACGACGCCGACATCGACCGCGCCTGGGAGGCGCTGGTCGGCGCGGAGCAGGCCCGGATTCATGTCTTTTTGGCGACCAGCGCCATCCATCGCGAGTTCAAGCTCAAGATGACCAAGGAAGAAATCATCGAACGGGCGAAGGCGGGCGTGCGTCGCGCGGCCGCCTATTGCGCGGATGTCGAGTTTTCTCCCGAAGACGCGGCGCGCACCGAGATCGACTTTTTGTGCCAGGTGGTGGAGGCGGCCATCGCCGCCGGCGCCACCACGGTGAACATCCCCGATACGGTGGGCTACGCCACGCCGGCGCACTACGCGCATGTGATCGGCTCTTTGATCAACCGTGTGCCAAACATCGACCGCGCGGTGGTTAGCGTACACTGCCACAACGACCTGGGGCTGGCGGTGGCCAACAGTCTGGCCGCGGTGGAAGTGGGCGCCGGACAGATCGAGTGCACCATCAACGGCATCGGCGAGCGGGCCGGCAACTGCTCGTTGGAAGAAGTGGCGATGGCGCTCAAGACGCGGCACGATTACTACCGCTGCGGCACGGGCATTGTCACCGAACGGTTGGTGCCAACTAGCCGACTGGTGTCGCACATCACCGGCTTGCAGGTGCAGCGCAACAAGGCAATTGTCGGGCGCAACGCCTTTGCCCACGAGGCGGGCATCCACCAGGACGGCTTTCTCAAGGAACGCACCACTTACGAGATCATGCGGCCCGAGGATGTTGGTTTCGCCAAGACCGATCTGGTGCTCGGCAAACACAGTGGCCGCGCGGCGCTGGCCGATCGGGCCAAGGCGATGGGCTATCACTTGGACACCGAGCAACTGCAAATCGTGTTCGACCAGTTCAAGGTGTTGGCCGACAAAAAGAAAGAGCTCTACGACAGCGACCTCGCCGCGCTCATCGAGCAGCAAATTCGCGAGGTGGGCGAGCGGTGGAGCTTTGAGGCGTATGAGATTCGCTCGGGCGGCGCTCAAGCGCCTTGCGTGCGGTTGTCGCTGCACAACGGCAGCGAAGTGGTGACTCGCGAGGTGTCGCAGGGAGACGGCCCGGTGGATTGCATCTTCCTGGCGGTCGAGGAAATCACCGGCGTCACGCTGCGCTGTCGCGATTTTCAGGTGCATAGCGTGTCGGTAGGCAAAGACGCGCAGGCGGAAGTGACCGTGGAGGTGGAACACGAGGGCCAGCTTTATCGCGGCCGCGGCGTTTCGACCGACAGTCTGGAATCTAGCGCCCGCGCGTTTTTGGACGCTGTGAACCGCGTGGTGCTGATGCAAAACCACTGCGCTCAGCAGCGCGTGGCGGCGCCGGTCACCTGACGCATGCGCTAGCTGGCGACAAACGCCAGCCAGTAGAAAATCCAGCCCGTCACGGCGGTCAGCGCCATGTCGATGGCGGCGATCCACCCCCAAAGCCGGTGCGTGCGACTGTGCGCGGCCGGCGCGGGGGGACGGGGGAATCGCCACAGCGCGGCGGCAATCACGCCGGCCCAGACGAGCGGCACGCTGACCGCAAACACCAAATGCACATAGAGCGCGGTGAAGACCGCGCCGTGCGCCTCGTTGGTCCCAAAGTAGGGGCTGGCCTGCGCGCGCTCGCGCCAGCCGTTGATCCGCATATCGACTTCAAACAACGTCACCGTGATCGCCAACACGGTCGCCAGCCCCAACTGTAGCCACTTGTGCCGTTGAAAGCTCCGCCGGCCACGCGACAGCCAGATACTCAGCGCCATCAGCGCCAAGATGAAGACCATTGCCACCACGACGATGTCGAGCATCAGCGACGCGCGCGTGCCGAGAAAACCATCGATGCCCGGATACATGCTGGCTCCGCGCGAACTGAGCAACCCAATGCCGCCAAACCGTTGATTCTACGACATGGCGGCGGTCGATCAGAAGGGGCAGCCGGCAAGGTATGTGCGCTACCTGGCAATCGCGATCAACAGGTTGCTGTACGACCCCTCAACCAGATCGGCGGGCTGAATGCCAAACTCGCCGCTCAGCCGGGCAAGTTGCATGTGGCCAGAGCGGTCGTCGTGGTCGGCGTCGAGCACCGCCTCGAACTCCAAGAACGCCCCCAGGCCGACCACTTCATCCAAGTGAATGCGCACGTTGTTCCACCAGTAGACTTCGCGGCGCTTTTCGACCACTACCCACAGTCCCAGCGCGCTGGCCAACGTCTGCTTGAGCGTTTCGGGATTGGCCACCGGCGTCAGCAGATAGTCGCTCCCTTTCGACTCGCTCTGGTCTGGGCGGTGATAGGCGATCAGCATCGCGGAGAGACCATCAATCTGGCGGAGTTTCAGCCGACCGTGGCGGCAATGAAAGTAAGTGTCGATCTGCTGTTGCGGCCCCGCATTGGCCGTGGCGAGGCGTTCGGCCACGCCGCGCGCTTCCGCGGGATCGCGCAAGCGTGCCTTGAGTTCGATGTTGCGCCGCATGCCGGGCGATCGCTGCGCGGTCATGTTTGTCCTCCGTGACACAAGAATTTAGCGTGAGCCGGCGGCCTCGCGCGGCGGACTGGACTGGACTGGCTTCTTCGTGTCGATTCGCTGTAGCCGCACACGAAAGGTTGTGCCGACGCCATAGCGACTTTCGACGTCGATCGTGCCGCCGTGCGCCTCGACGACCGAGCGGCAAATGGCCAGCCCCAGCCCGGTTCCCTTGACTTCCGGATTGCGCGACGCGTCGACACGATAAAAGCGATCGAAGATGAAGGGCAGGCTTTCGGGTGGAATGCCGCAGCCGTTGTCTTGAACTGCGATCTCGACTTGCCGTTCGAGCACGCGCGTGGTCAGTCGCACCGAACCGCCGGGAGCGGTGTATTTGGTGGCGTTGTCGAGCAAGTTGCGAAACAGCCGGCGCAAGCGCGGCACGTCGCCGCGAACCACGCAGTCGCGATCGATGGCGGAGTGAATCACGATGTTGCGCTCGTTGGCCGCCAGTTGCATTTGTTCGCACAAGTCGTCGAGCAACTCGTCGAGCGCGACGGACTCGAGCGGCGCGCTGCTGATGCCGGAGTCTTCGCGGCACAAGTACAACAACCGTTCGGCCAGTTGGGTGAGATGCGACGTCTCTTCGAGGATGCTTTCCAGCACGCGGCGGTACTCGTCGGGGTCGCGCGGAGTGCGCAGCGCGATTTCGGCCTCGCTGCGCATGATCGCCAGCGGGGTGCGCAGTTCGTGGGCGGCGTCGGCGGTGAAGCGGCGCACCTCATCGAACGAGCGTCCGAGACGAGCGATCATGTGGTTCAGTGTTTCACCCAGGCGAGTCAACTCATCCGCCGAGCCCGGCACCTCGATACGGCGATTCAGGTCGTGCGCCGTGATGCGCGAGGCGGCGGCGGCCATCTCGTCGACTGGCGCCAGCGCCTTGCGAGCGAGCAAGTAGCCGCCCACAAGGGCAATGGCCAGCGACGCGGGCGCGGCCAGAGCCAGGGCGATGCGCATTTGCCACATCCGCAAGTCATAAAAGAATAGAGACATGGCGGCCTGCACCACGTAATTGCCGCCCGCATTGCCGACGGGAATGGTGGCCACGCGATAATGGCCGACAGCGGCAATATGATGGTCCTCGATCTGAAGCCCGCCCCCCTGGGCGACATCGACCGGCAAGTCGCTGCGATGCAATCGATCGCTGCGAAACAGTGTGACGCCATTGCGCACGCGCACCTGATAGCGAAAGCCTTCGCGGCCGCGGAATTTGGCCTCACAGCCGGCGATCACCGCCTCGCGCGTGGGGGCGCCGGCGACCAACGCGGTCAATTCTTTCAGCTCGGCCACCAACTGCTCGTCCATCCAGCGCTGATGCCCCATGAAGTAGTACATCAGCAAACTGAACAACAAGAGCGCGGCCGCCAACGCGCCGCCATACCACAGCGTCAGCCGCCCACGGATGCCGAGCGCTTTCATGCCAGTTCTCGCAGCGAGTAGCCCATACCGCGCACTGTGTGAATGAGCGGCGGCTGACTCGGCAGTTCGATTTTCTTGCGCAGCAAATTGATGTACACGTCGATCACGTTGGTCAGCACGCCGGTCGTTTCTTTCCACACCTCGCGAGCAATCATGTCGCGCGTGACGGTGGCGTTCTTGTTTCGCAACAAGTATTCGAGTAATTCGAACTCGCGCTTGCGCAGATCGATCTCCTTGCCTTGGCGCGTCACGCGTCGACTGACCAGATCGAGCTCGAGCCCATCCGCCTTGAGGGTCAATTCGCGTCCGCCGATTTCGCGGCGCAACAGCGCGCGGAGGCGGGCGACCAGTTCGGCGAAGGCGAACGGTTTAACCAAATAGTCATCGGCGCCGCTATCCAGGCCTTGCACACGGTCGTCGACGGTGTCGCGCGCGGTAAGCACCAGAATCGGCTTGGAGAAGCCGCGCCCACGAAGATCGCGCAGGATTTGCAGGCCATCTCGTCCGGGGAGCATCAGGTCCAAGATGATCGCGTCGATGGGGCGCTCGTTGGCCAACTGAAACCCCTCTTCGCCGGTGGCGGCGCAGAGCGGTTCGTACCCCTCTTCGGTCAAACCTTGTTCCAAGGTGCGCAGCAACTTGCGTTGGTCTTCGATGACCAGAATGCTTGTCATGTATGCTTGCCGAAAACGGTGTTTGCCGCCGAGCTTGGGAACATCCGACCGCGAGCCTCTTGTGCAATTAAAGCCGGACCGATCGGCCGACGCTAATGTTTACCATTGGACGACCCCCGATTACACGGTCCCAATCCGCGGCGCCCCCCTCCCCGGTAGGCAATGCAGCGAAAAAGCCATAAAATCGCTGTCGCCGGCCCAATGAGCCTGGCCGCAATCCTTTAGAAGCCTCAAAACGGTCGCTCGCCCGCCAGCGGGCCGCGTCTGATCGACCAAAACCCGTAGGGGGGAAACAGTCCATGGCAGCCGAATACGCGCATCCAGAAGTGTTGGTGTCGACCGATTGGGTCGAACAGCATCGGGGAGATCCGAACGTTCGCATCGTTGAATCAGACGAAGACCTGCTGCTCTACGACCAAGGCCACATCGCGGGGGCGGTGCGCATCGATTGGGTCAAGGACCTGCAAGACCAGATCGTGCGCGACTACATCAATAAGAGCGCCTTTGAAGAGCTATGCGCCTCGAAGGGAATCTCGAACGACACCACCGTGGTTTTTTACGGCGACAAGAGCAACTGGTGGGCCTGCTACGCCTTCTGGACTTTCAAGATGTACGGCCACGCCGACTGCCGCGTGATGAACGGCGGTCGCAAGCGCTGGGAACTTGACGGTCGCGAGTTGACGCGCGGAACTGAACCCGCCTATCCGCGCGGCAACTACACGGCTCAAGAGCCCGATCCCGGCGTGCGGGCTTTCCGCGATGAAGTGCTGAAGCACTGCAAAGCCAACCGGCCGCTGGTTGATGTTCGCTCGGTGGGCGAATACACCGGCGAAATGCTGCACATGGCCGACTATCCGCAAGAAGGGGCGCTGCGCGGCGGCCACATTCCGGGGGCGGTGAGCATTCCGTGGTCGAAAGCCGCGAACGAGGACGGCACCTTCAAGACCAAGCGCGAGCTGGAAAAGCTGTACGCTAAAGAGAACGGACTGTCGCGACGCGGGCGGATCATCGCCTATTGCCGCATTGGCGAGCGCTCGAGCCACACCTGGTTCGTGCTCAAGTATTTGCTCGGCTACAAGAACGTGAAAAACTACGACGGCTCGTGGACCGAGTGGGGCAACCTGGTCGGCGTGCCGGTCGAGAAAGGGATGCCAGAGGCCAAGCCTGCCGAGGAGCCGGCGAGCGCCGCCACATGACCAGCGCCGAGCCTGTGCAACTCGACGAGCTAGTCACCGAATTCGCCGACCTGGAACCGCGCGAACGGTTAGAGCTGCTCTTGGAGTATTGCGACAACCTGCCGAAACTGCCGCCCGAACTGGAGGCCGAAAAGGCCGCTGGCATGCATCGCGTTCATGAATGCCAGACGCCGGTGTTTTTGTGGGTCGATCTGGTCGACGGCCTGGTGCGAATCCAGGCCGATGTCGCGCCCGAGGCGCCCACCGTCAAAGGATTTGTAGGTATTCTGGTGAGCGCGCTTTCTGGCAAGCCGCCGCAGGCGGTGCTCGCTGTACCGACCGATTTGCTGAATCGCCTGGGACTAGTCGAGGCGCTCGGTATGATGCGCACCCGAGGTTTGGGCGCAATCGTCCACCGCATCCGCGAGGAGACCCGCCGCGCCGTGGCGGCGTGAAGCGACCAGGGGGTCCCCTTGCTCAAACAACGCGAGGCGAATCATGGCGGCAAGCCGCTTTCGGCGCCTGACGATGTGTTTGTTATTGGTCGGCGCCATGGTGGACGGCGGGCAGGCGCTGACCATCGCCGCGGGGGACGTGGTTCACGACTTGATCGCGTGATGGGTGGCCCCGCACCCGCTAACCCGCTCGCTCCACCTCGTCGCGCGCGACCAGCACGCTATCGACAATCGAACGCATCTGCGTCTCTTCGGCAAACGGCGACAGCACATACGATTTAAGCGCGGTGATCGGCTCGCCGTAGTCGCTCTCGCGGTAGCATTCGGTCAGCGAGATGGCCACGCCGCGCCCGGCGAGCGCCTCGTTGTACACGCGCTCGAAGATACGCCGGTTGTAGGCGTTGTGTTTGACCAGCGCGTCGCGATAGCTGGGATCCTCGCGCTCGCGATCCTTGGCCGTGAACGTGTCGACGTCAGGCGGATACACGCGAAACAACGTCACCGGCCCCACGTTTTGCCCATTGAGCACGCTGAGATTGGGATGCGCCTCGAGCAGTTCGCGCAGCGTTTCGGCCATCTCGACCGCATGCCCCAGGAGGCAGCGCAGCCCATCGCGACCAAACAGCAGCAGGTTGCCTAGCGCCGCCATCGGCCCCAGCCCGCTGCGCGTCGTTTCGAGCGTGACCATGCCGGGGTGATGCTCGCCGGTCTGATACAGATACGGCATCTTCTCATGGCTGCGGGCGATGCGCTGGAGGTCCGTGCCATCTTTGAGCAGCACCAGCGTGGAGACATACGGCGTGTAACCCGTTTTATGAAAATCGACGCCAATCGAATCGGCAAGATGCAAATGGCGCGCGCGGTATTGCGCGGCCGCCAAGGCGCGCACCGTCCGCCCGCGAAAGCCCAACGGATTGGCGCGAAAGTCATAGTCGTTGAACACCGACCAGGCCCAACCGATCACGGCGTCGGCATGCACATGCGGCCGATAGTCGAGGCGGAACTCGTCGACCAGCCGATCGCGCAGCGCGACTATCGCCTCCAGATCGTCGAGGCCAAAGGCGTCGGTGGTGCCGACCGTGGCGACGATCGCCGCCAGCTTGCGCCCGGCGTGCAGCGCGTCGCGCGCGGCCTGCTCCAGCGCGGCCAAATCAATGGAGTTGTCCAGGTGCGTCGCCACGCGCCCCAGATTCTCCTCACCAATGCCTAGCCAGCTGGCGGCAGTCAGCGCGCAGTAATGACTGCGATCCGAAGCGAGCACCACCGGTGGCTCGCGCAGGCCGTGCAGCAGCGTGCCGGGCATGGCCTTCTCCAGGGCGATACGTAGCCCGTAGAGCATCGCGCCCGATCCGCCAAAGGTGAACAGGCCGCCGGCGCGCTCGGGATCGTAGCCGACTAGCGCGGCGGTCATGGCGGTGACGCGCGCCTCGGCCTCGGCCACGCGGCGCGCGCTCTCCTCGCTGCACAGGTTGGGGTTGTAAGTGGCGGGGAGCAGCGTGCCGATGATGCTGGCAATCGAAGGGACCGGCGTCACGTTCACCTGGCAGCGCGGATGCCCCCAAATGAACATCCCCTGCAAATAACTGACCAACTGCGGAATGACCGCCTCTAGCGACTCGCCTTGCTGGGCAATGCGGGCGCCGCGCGCGGCGGCCCAATCGCATTCGGTGGTTTCGCCAAGGATTGGCGCCTGGCTCTTGAGAGCGTCGACCTGATCCAAGGCCCGCGAGATCGAATAGACAAAATAGGCGTCATGCACCGGATCGGAGACGGGTTGCGGAAACGCCTGGCGCAGCGACTGAAGAATGTCGTAATAGTTGGGCATCGAGGTCCCCCTGCGGAAAAAACTTGCGCGCGGGCCGCGCTACCCAAGTCTTGCGACAACGCCGCTTTTGGGCAAGCGAGCCATTCACGCCCGACACCTGTTGCCGGCAAAGATGGACGCCCAGCGGGTCTCGGTTCGCAAGCTATGTTTCTATTGACGACTTTGCCGGAATTGTCGGACAAGATTCGCCCGACGCCTGGGAGCGCCTGCGTGAGCCTGCTAAAAAACGAATATGCCTGGACGCCTGAAGCGCCGCCGTTGGCCTCGGGCTGGCCCAAGCTGAACCTTCGCGAACTTGTCATGGACCAGCCGCCGGCCCACTTGGATGCCGCCCACCCTACTCGCGAGTTGTCGCCGGCTGGTCGCAGCGCCGCCAATGAGGCGGACGACGAAGCGCTGGTGGCGCAGCTTGGCCGCGTGCTTGGCGCCGGGGCGCTGAAGCAGCTTGGCGTCTATGAATTGCCGGCGAACTTTCTATTGTCGGTGGTGATCCCCGCGTACAACGAGTCGCGCACGTTGGAAGAAATTGTCCGCCGCGTGGAGGCGGCGCCGATCCCCAAGGAAATCATCCTGGTCGACGACGCCAGCACCGACGGCACGCGCGAGATTGTGCAGCGCTTGGCCCAGCGCGCAGGGATCCGGGCGATTTTGCACGAACGCAATCAAGGCAAGGGGGCGGCGCTGCGCACCGGGTTCGCCGCCGCCACGGGCGACGTGGTCATCATTCAAGACGCCGATCTGGAATACGACCCCAACGACTATCGCAAGCTGCTGCAGCCAATCATCGATGGCCGGGCCGACGTGGTGTACGGTTCGCGTTTCAAGGGAGAGGTCGCCCGCGTTCACCTGTATTGGCATCGCGTGGCCAATGGGATCATCACGTTCCTGTCGAACGTCTTCACCAATCTCAACCTCACCGACATCGAGACCTGCTACAAGGTCTTTCGGCGCGAGGTGCTGAGCGACATCACGATTCGGCAGAACCGCTTTGGCGTGGAGCCGGAACTGACGGCCAAGATCGCCCGCCGCAAGTATCGGATTTACGAGGCGCCGATCTCGTACTCTGGCCGCGACTACTCCGAAGGCAAGAAGATCGGCTTCAAAGACGCGATCAACGCGGTGTACTGCATTGTCCGTTACTGGATCGCCGATTAAGTTGCCAGCGGCGCCACGCGCTTGCCAAAGTGGGTCGCCAGCCGAGTGATCGTCGTCTCGATGGCGGCATCGACCGCAGGTGGCTGCAATTTTCCTTCTGCCACCATTAACTCCGCCAGTTGCCGCAGACATGCGACGCACAGCGCGGGCTGAAACAACAGCATCAGTCGCCGCTCGACCAGATCATCGAGCGTGGTCGCCCATTCGTGTCGGATGACGTGCCGCGCGAACCGCGCCGGCAACGACGTGCCGGCGAGGCTTGCCGGGTCGTGGTCTTCGCCGGCGAGCGCCGTTTCGCAATCTGTTCCGCAGAGGGCCCACACCGCGGCGACCTGCTGCGTGGTCAGCCTCACGCACCGCGCAATCGTCGCTTGGCGCGCGGCGATGTCGGTCGCGTTGGTGGGATAATCGTTGGCGCCCGGCAACAGACGCTCGCGCGAATTGGTTGTCGGCTCTCGATCGAGGCGCTTGAGTATCGTGCGCGCGCTCTCCTCAGCCAGCGACCGGCAGGTGGTGAGCTTGCCGCCAATGATCGAATAGAGCGGCGGCGTCTGGTCGCGATGCTCCTGTATCCAGTGCCGGCGGGTGATTGCCGCCGGTCGATCGGCGGCGACGCGCGGCAGCGGACGCACGCCGCAATAGTGCAGGTCGATATCGGCGGCATTGATATCCACACCGGGCACAATGTCATTCACGGTGGCCAGCAGGTAGTCAATCTCGGCGCCGCTGGCCAGCGCGTCGGCCGGGTCGCCAGAGTAGGGCTCGTCGGTGGTGCCCACCAGCACGCCATCGCCAAACGGCAGGATAAAAACGGGCCGGCCATCGGTCGCCTCGGCGTAGATGGCCTTGCTGTCGAGCGCGTCGCGCAAGGCAGCGTGATGCGTTACAAAGTGGCTCCCCTTGGTGCCTCCCATTAGCGGTTTGGAAGGCACGTGCAACTCGGCCAATGTCAGATCGACCCAGGCGCCGGTGGCGTTCACGATCACGTCTGGCGCAAATTCGTCGAGCATTTCGCCCGTCGATACCGAGTGGATGCTCGCGCGGCGCCCCGCCAGCCGAGTGTGGGCGTAGGTGTGCAAGCGAAACACGGCGCCTTGCTCGGCCGCGATGCGCGCGGCGTCGGTGGCCAGCGCCACGGTGAACCGCTCCGGGTAGCGCACCTGCGCGTCGTAATATGACAAGAGCCAGCGAAATTTGCTCGCGTCGACGCGCACCACATCGGGCGCCCCGGCGCGATGGGTCGCCCGCTTGGGGAGCGACGGATCGCGGGCGTAGGTGTCGTAGAACCATAGCCCCATGCGCACGAGCAGCGCGCCGCGGCGGCCGGCCGGCGCCTCGGCCCAGCGCTTAGGCCAGCCTAAGAATCGCGCCGCCGACGAGACCAATCCGCCGAAGCGGTTGTCGGTGGGAATAAAGAGTTGCAGCGGCCGCACGAACTGCGGCGCCAGGCGTAACAGCCGAGTGCGCTCGGCGAGCGATTCGCGCACCAGGTCGAACTCGCCATATTCCAGATAGCGCAGTCCGCCGTGAATCAGGCGCGACGAGTAGGCGGTGGCCCCAAAGGCGATATCGGCCTGATCCACCAAATGGATATCGACGCCCGACAGCGCCAGTTCGCGCGCCAGCGCGCAGCCGTTGATTCCTGCGCCGAGAATCAGAACCGTGGGCCGAGTGCTTGTCACGCGCCAAGTATGGCGAACGGCCGCCCGCTCACCAACCCGTAATTCGCGGCGTTACTTGCCCGCCAGCACTTGAAAGATGCCTTGGCAGAACAGCGGCAGATCGTCGGGCTTGCGGCTGGAGACAAAGTGACGGTCGACCACCACCGCCGCGTCTTCCCAAATGGCGCCGGCGTTGACCAAATCGTCCTTGATGCCAGGGGAGCCTGTCACCCGCACGCCGCGATAGACGCCGGCCGAGATCGCCATCCAGCCGCCGTGGCAGATGGCCGCGATTACTTTGCCATCGGCGCTACACTGGCGAATCAACTCCAGTAGTTTGGCATCGCGGCGCAGCTTGTCGGGCGAGAAGCCGCCGGGGAGCACCACGCCATGAAAGTCGCGCGCTTGCACGTCGGCGATGGCCGCGTCTGACTTGCACGGGTAGCTGTGCTTGCCGTGATAGACGTGTCCCGCCTGGGGGCCCGCCACCACCACTTCGGCGCCGGCCTCGATCAGGCGCAGCTTGGGATACCACAATTCCAGGTCTTCGTAGATGTCTTCAACAAAGAACAGAAAGCGGCGCCCCTTGGCCGCGGCGTCGGTGGTCATGGCAAGGCTCCTCTCGATCCCATCGTGCGCGCCCACTTGCTCAGGTTGCTTGTTGTAGCAATCGGCGCGCCACGCCACTACCGAGCCAACCCTATGCCGTCTAATCTCACCGCACTATAGTGAACCCTCGCGGCGCCAGCCCCATTCGAGCAACCCATTCAGCAGGCAACTCGTGCAGATCTTGCTCACCAACGACGACGGCATCTACGCACCGGGCCTGCGCGCCTTGGAGCGCGAACTGGCGGCCTTGGGAGATGTGTGCGTGGTGGCGCCGCTGGTCGAGCAGAGCGGCGTCGCCCATTCGATCACCTTTCTTAGTCCGCTCGTCGTGCAAGAGGTGTTCGACGATGATCGCCGGCTGCGCGGCTACGCCGTCGAGGGGAGCCCTGCCGACTGCGTGAAGATCGGCGTCTTCGAGTTTTGCAAGAAGCGACCCGACCTGGTGGTGTCGGGCATCAACTCGGGATTGAACGCCGGCATCAACGTGCTGTACTCGGGCACGGTGGCGGCAGCGATCGAAGGCGCCTTTTTCGATCTGATGAGCGTGGCGGTGTCGTTGGAGTACAGCGCCACGGCCGACTACGCGCGCGCGGCCAGCATCGCGCGGCGAGTGATCGAGCAAATACTGGAGAAGCGCGGCGCGACGCCGCAGCTTTATAATCTCAACATGCCGCTGGCGGCGCTCCAGGGGAAACCGCAGGTCAAGGTGGTCCCGATGGGGATTGCTCGCTACGGCGAGGGCTTCGAGAAGCGGGTCGACCCGCGCGGTCGCAACTATTACTGGGCGACCAGCGACCCGCCGCCCCCCCCCAGTCAGCACGAAACCGACTTGACCGCCCTATCTAAAGGGCATGTGACCGTCACACCTCTCCATTACGACCTGACTAAACGGAACCTGTTGGCCGAAATGGAGGCCTGGAACTGGCGACTTTCTCCCTAGTATCGCCGCTGGCCCCTAATCAACATGGAACTTGCCATGAGAACCGCAATCGCCTGGAAATTGATGCTCGCCCTGACGCTGGTCGTGTGGTTTGGCTGCGAGCCGCCCAAATCGACCACCGAGCCCGCGGCGACTGAACCAACTGCCGAAACCGTCGAGACGCCTGTGGAAGCCGCGGCCCCCGCGGCGGAACCCGCCCCCGAAATGGTGCGCGAAGAGGCGACCGTGGGTGTCGGCAAGCAAAGCGACCCGGTACCGGTCGAACCGACCGCGGGCGACATCATCACCACGCCGATCAACACCTACTTCATCGCCAAGGAGCAGGTGGCTTTCAACATTCAAATTCCGCAGGCGATGAGCTTGTTCAAGGCCTCCGAAGGACGCTCGCCCGAGAGCGAGCAGGAGTTCTTCGACAAGATCATCAAGGCCAACTACATCAACCTGCCCGAGTTGCCCGAGGGACACAAATATGTGTACGACGTGGCGGCCGAGCAGTTGATGGTCGAACATCCGCAGTAGGAACACCCGTCACGCAGGACGCGCCATTACGCTGCACCTGGTCCCTCCTCGCCGACTCACCGCCATGAAGCGCCTCCTCGCCCCACTCGTCTTGTTTGCCGTTCTCGCACTGCCATCGCTGACCCAGGCAGGCGGCAATAGCTGGATCTTTCGGCCCAGCTACTACAGCCACAATCCGGCGCGGCCGGTCGAGATCGGTCGCCGCTACGCCGGCGGCCCCGCCTTCACGCGCCCCACGGGCGACTACTATCAGGTGGGCACGCGCTACCTGAACAGCACCATCAACGTGGGACCGTACACCTGGGACAATGTGCGCGTCATCGAAAGTTGGACGCAGAACGGCTCGCAGTTCTAGTTGTTGGGCGGCGCGCCATGCGTTTGAGTGAGCGCCGCGGCAATCTCTTTCGTGCGCGGCGCCGCCAGCAGTTGCTCAAGCGACAATGGCAGCGCGATCGACCAGTTGGGCCGCTGCGCCGCGACTGTGCCCGGCATGTTGGGCCGCTCGGCCTGCGCGGCGGCGTCTTCCAGCGTCGCGGTGATGAGGGCCGATGGCGCTTCGGCCAGGGCGCGATGCGCGGCCAAGATGGCGTCGTCCACCGGCGCGTTGTGAGCCAAGCCCCCTAGCCGCGCTAGTTGTTCGCGCGGCCGCTCCATCAGATCGGCGCTGGGGTTAATGCCCAATTGCACCTGATCCTCGGCGTCGGCGCCACTCCACAGGCCGGCCACGGTCGGCAAGTCGTGCGTCGAGACCGTCGCCAGCGACAGATACGGATAATTGCGCGGCGGTTCGGGCTCGAAGTACAGCACGCGATACGAGAGCAGCCTCCGCTCGGCGAGCCATTGCCGCACGTCGCCGCCGACAGTGCCCAAGTCCTCTCCCACGATCACCGCGCCGGCGCGCACGCTTTCGAGCGCGAGAATATCGAGCAGTTCCTCGGCCGGGTAACTGACATAGGCGCCATCGCTGGCCGGCGCGCCTTGCGGTATCCAAAACAAGCGAAAGAAGCCGAGGATGTGATCGATCCGCACGCCTCCCGAGTGCCGCAGACTGGCGCGAATCGTTTCGATGAAGGGTCGGTAGCCCGCCTGACGCAGTTTGTGCGGAATGATTGGCGGCATCCCCCAGCACTGGCCGGCCGTGTTATACAAGTCGGGCGGGGCGCCAATCTGCATGTCGGCGGCGATCATGTCCTGCCAGGCCCAGGCATCGGCGCCGCTGATGTCGCAACCAATCGGCAGATCGGACATGAGCCGCAGATGCCGCCCCGCCTCGCGCAGTTGACTGTCCAACAGCCATTGCAGCCAGGCATGAAAACGCACGCGCTCCGCCGCGGCGCGTTGAAACTCGGCCACCGCCGCGCTAGTGGGATGTCGCAGTTCGGTGGGCCACTGTGGCCAATAGGCGCCGTGCCGCTCGGCCAGCGCGCAGTAGGTGGAAAACTCCGTGAGCGCCGTTCCCTGCTCGGCCAGATAGCGGTCGAAGTCGGCATCGCCCGTAAAGCGCGCAAACAGCTTTTCCAGAGCGAGCAGCTTGAGCCGATAAATCGCGTCGCGGTCGATGCGCGAGACGTGGTTCAACAGATGCGCTTCGCGCGCCAATGGCGCCAGCGCGTCGGCCACCTCCGCGGCGCCCGGCACACGATCGACGCACAGATACAACGGATTGCGGTATCGCCGGCTGCTGGGGTAGTAGGGACTGGCCTCTTGCGGCAGCACCGGCGCGGGCGCCGAAAGAGGGTTCACCACCAATAGCCCAGCGCCTTGGCCCGCGCTCCAGCGCGCAAGCTGCTCCAAATCGGCCAGGTCGCCGATGCCCCAACTGGCTTGCGAGCGAACCGAATAGAGCTGCGCCACCCAGCCCCACAACTTCAAACCGTCGGGCAGGTAACACTTGCCTGGACTGATGATGAGCGGAATCGATGCGGCTGCGTCGTCGTACCGCAATTGGTGATAGCCCAGCGGCAGGTCGCCCGGCAGGCGGTCGGTGGCGCGGAGCGTGGCGCCATCTTCCAACTGTATCTCCGCCGGCGCGGCCAGCGACAACTCGTGGCCGGCGCGAATCACATAAACCGGGGGATACTTGGGTTCGGGGGCCGACTCATCAAGTCCCATCGCCAGCCGAATCGCCGCAATGGTACTTCGCGGGGCAAAGTGTTGGCCTCCTAGAGCATCGTAATAGGAGTCAGATATCCACTCTTCTGCGCCCATGAATTCCCTCGATTTGGCTTGGCCGCCGGCGGCGATGCTCTCATGAGCCCTAGGTTTTTGCTTGCCGCCGCGGCGCTGGCCTGTTCGGCGGTCGTGCATTGTCATCCCAAACGCTGAGATTTGACAATGCGCCATGCTGCTTGGCCGTATGAGGCAATAGCCGGTCCGGCCGGTCCAGTTCTTGGAAAAAATGCTGGCGGCGTTTGCGCGGCGGTAGTAGCGTGAAGTGCGCTGGACCCAAGTTCAACGCGGTTTCCCCATCGGGAGGCAGAATCATGCGATCGCTCATCTTGGCGGCTTTGGTATGCACGACGGGCCTGGCGTGGGCTGAAGAACCATCGGCGCCAGTTGTCGCCGATGCCGCAGCGCCACAAGTGGCTGGCTCACTGGGCGCTACGGACGATGCGATCACCGCCAAGATTCGCCAGGAACTCGACAAGCCGACGACGCTCGACTTCGTCGAGACGCCCCTTAACGAGGTCATCGCGTACTTTGCGGACCTTCACAAGATACCGATTCAATTGGATTCCAGGCATCTCGAAGAGGCGGGTGTGGCCGCCGATACCCCCGTGAATCTTCATCTCTCTGGCGTCAAGCTGCGCAATGCCTTGGATTTGATGTTGGAAAACCTCGATCTGGCCTGGATCGTCAAGAATCAGGTGCTGGTCATCACCACCAGAGACGCGGCCTCCGAGCATCTTGTGACGCGGGTCTACCCAGTCGCGGATATGGTAACGATCAGCAAATGCCGCGAGGATCACGAGTCGTTAATCAGCATAGTCGTGAATACGATTGCACCGGACTCCTGGGGCGACGCTGGAGGACAGGGCGCGGTTGAATATTTTCGTGGCGTGTTGGTGGTGACTCAAACTGAGACAATCCATGACAAGTTAGATAACCTACTAAAGCAACTTCTCGCGCCCGCTGCCGTAACCGCGCGAGAGAAGGCACCCCCTCCGCGCGAACAAATTCCCCAGGGCGCGCGCGGCGCTCAGGAAAAGGCAGAAGCCAAGGTTAGTGCATCAAATTCGCGTAGCGGCGGCGGATTCTTCTAATCGCCGCGGCAGCTACATGCCTTGCGGCCGCCATTGTGGGCCGAAAAGCTCGTCTATCTTTGCGTATGGCCGACCAGTGGTTGGCCAATCTCCGGCGTTCTGCCGATGGCTGTTTGGCAACGCTTGCCCTCAGCCAAGACCGCCACACGCAAGTCGCTACGCCGCTTGCCTTAGGGAGTCAAAAAATTGCTCCCAAAAGTGCTATCCATCGTTAGCGCCATACGGTATCTTTTCGGCTTCTCAATGGCGAAAAACAGCTACTTCTCGCGGTCATATAGAGGGATCAGTTCAGCAATGAGCAGACGAGCTACCACAATCTGGATGGCTTTGGTTCTCGTAGGAATCGTCTCCGCGGCCGGTTGGCGGCAGCTTGACGTTCCGAGCACTCAGCCAGAAATGGGAAAAAGCGAAGCCCAACTGGAAGCGGCCCCTCCCGAGGCGGCGGCGCCTGCGGAGACCGAGGCACACGGCAAGATCGTGCTGTTCGAGCCGATGGTGAGCGAAAAGTACAGCTCGATGGAAAAAATCGCGCTGATCGCCAACGTGATTGTGGCGTTCGCCGGTTTGGCCTATGCCGGCATGTTGGTGGGACAAGTGAAGAACGCCCCGCAAGGGACGCCCCGTATGCAGGAAATTGCCCAGGCGGTGCGTGAAGGCGCCAACGCCTATCTGACACGGCAGTTTCGCGTGGTGTTCATCCTGATTCTGGTGATCACCGCTTTGCTGTACTTTGCCGCCAAGGCCAACCCCGAGACTGATCCAGCCATTGCCTGGGGGCGAGCCATCGCCTTCTTTGTCGGCTCGTTCTTCTCCGCCATGGTGGGCCTGGTCGGCATGCGGCTGGCCACCATTGGCAACCTGCGGGTCGCCACGGCCGCGCAGACCAGCTTTGGCAACGCCCTGCAATTGGGGTATCGCACCGGCACCATCACCGGCATGTTGACCGACGGCCTGGGCTTGCTCGGTGGTTCGGTGATCTTTTTGATCTATGGCGAACACGCCTACGAGGCCCTGTTGGGCTTCGGCTTCGGTGGCACGCTGCTCGCGCTCTTCATGCGTGTGGGCGGCGGTATTTACACCAAGGCCGCGGACGTCGGCGCCGACCTGGTGGGCAAGCTCGAGGCGGGCATCCCCGAAGATGATCCGCGTAACGCCGCCACCATCGCCGACAACGTGGGGGACAACGTCGGCGACTGCGCCGGCATGGCCGCCGACATCTTTGAGAGCTACGAAGTCACGATCGTGGCCGCCATGATCTTGGGTTACGCCAGCTTTGGTCACAAAGGGGTGATCTTCCCGTTGCTCGTCCGCTCGATTGGCGTCATTGCCAGCATTATCAGCACCTACTCGGTGCGGGCGGGAGACAAAGGCAGCGTGGCCGAGGCCATGAAGAGCGTGACCCGCGGCTTCGTGATTGGTTCGGTCATCAGCGTGGTCGGATTCTTGGCCCTGGGCATGGCTTATTTGCGGTTCGACCAGGCGTATCTCGATCGCTATCCTCAGGCGGCCGCCGGTTTCCCTGGCGCCACGGCGGAGAATGTCACGGCTGGGCTGGCAACGTGGCAAACCTTTGGCATGCCGGGTCTCGACATGCGGCCGGCCTGGACCTGCCTCATTGGCATCATCCTGGCAGTGGTGCTCAACAAGTGCACCGAATACTACACCGGCACCGAATACTCGCCGGTGCGCAGCTTGCAAAAAAGCTGTACCACGGGGCACGCCACCAACATTATTCAAGGCTTTGCCGTGGGGTACGAAAGCACGGTGGCCGCGGTAATCATCATCGCCGGCGCCATCATGGCTAGTGCCCTGGTCTACGCCGGCACCAGCGCCACGTTCATTGCCTATGGCGTGGCGATGTGCGGCATCGGCATGCTCACCCTCACCGGCAACACGATCTCGATGGACGTGTTCGGCCCCGTGGCCGACAACGCCAACGGCATCGGCGAAATGGGCTACGACAAGGCCCAGATGGGCGAAGCCCAATACAAGGAGTCGCGCCAGATCCTGGCCGACCTCGACGCGGTGGGCAACACCACCAAGGCCATCACCAAGGGTATTGCCATCGGCTCGGCCGTGATCGCGGCCGTGTCGCTGTTCAACAGCTACGTGGTGACCATCGGCTCTGGCGGCAAGGGGGAGAGCGAGCTTATCGGCCAAGAGGTCTATGAAGCGGTCGCCTCGACCCTCACCATCTCTGATCCCAAGTTGTTCATCGGCATGTTGCTCGGCGGCGCCGTGCCGTTCCTCTTCAGCTCGATGACCATTCGCGCCGTCGGTCGCGCGGCCTACCTGATCGTCAAGGAATGCCGTATTCAGTTCCGCGATAAGGCGATCTGGGAAGGGACCAAGAAGCCCGACTACGGGCGCGTGGTCGATATCTGCACCACCTCGGCGCAGAAGGAGTTGATCGGCCCGGGCCTGTTGGCGATTCTCACGCCGATCCTGGTCGGCTTTACGCTGGGCACGATCGCTTTGGCCGGATTCCTGGCGGGCATGATCGTCTCGGGTCAACTCTTGGCCGTGTTTATGGCCAACGCCGGCGGCGCCTGGGACAACGCCAAGAAGTTGGTGGAAGACGAACCCAAGAACATGGACGCCAACACCGGCAAAGGCAGCGAGAAGCACAAGGCCAGCATCACCGGCGACACGGTCGGCGATCCGCTCAAGGACACCGCCGGCCCGGCGATCAACCCGCTGATCAAGGTGATGAACATGGTCAGCCTGCTCATCATCCCGTTGATCTTGCCATTCGATAAGGACATGGTGGGACTGCTCAATCGAAATCGAGTGAGCGTCGGCAACGCTGAAACAAATCCCACGATGTTTTGGGTGGTGGTTGGCGTATGTGCGCTCGGCCTGATCTGGGCCGTGTGGCAGAGCAAGCGCGAAACCCCCGAGATGGCGAGCTAGTCGCCACTCGCGATCGGTCACCGTCCGGCAGAATCGTCCAGACTACAAGGCGCGACAGATGAGCCTGAACCAACTGTTTCGCAAGAAGTCGCTGGAGATTCTGCTGGACGAGATGGCGGGGGAGCACCGGTTGCACCGCGTGCTGGGACCGGTCTCGCTCACGGCGCTGGGGATCGGTTCGATCATCGGCGCCGGCATCTTTGTCATGACCGGCCGGGTGGCGGCAGTCGACGCGGGCCCGGCCATTTTGATTTCTTACACGGTGGCGGCCGTAGGCTGCGCGCTGGCCGCGCTGTGTTATGCCGAGTTCGCCGCTATGGCGCCGGTGGCCGGCAGCGCCTACACCTATTCGTACACCACGCTCGGCGAGGTCTTTGCCTGGATCATCGGCTGGGACCTCATCCTCGAATACTCCATGGCCTGCGCCACGGTGGCCGCGGCCTGGCCCAAGTATCTCAACGAGTTGCTCCATGCGCTGGGCGCGCCGATCATCGACCCGCGCTTCATCACCGATCCCTTCTCCAAGATTCACGGCGCCGAGACGCACGGCATTGTCAACCTGCCCGCCGCCATCATCATGGGCATCATCACCTGGATCTTGGTGCTCGGCATTCGCGAGAGCGCGCGGACCAACGCTGTGCTGGTGGTTGTAAAACTGGCGGTGGTGATTTTTGTGATCATCGTCGGCTGGTCATATGTGAACCCCTCGAACTGGACCGAGATACCGGTCACTGCCCGCATCGACAAGCCAGGCGCCGACCCAGCCGCCAAGTGGGGGATTTTGGGACTGCTCGGCATCAACGAATGGCTGACGCCCATTGATAAGGCGGTGCAAAGTCCGTTCGCGCCGTATGGCTTCTCGGGCATCATGGCGGGCGCCGCCATGGTGTTTTTCGCGTATATCGGCTTCGATTCCATTTCGACGCACGCGGAAGAGGCGATCAATCCGCAGCGCGACGTGCCGTTTGGCATCCTCGCCTCGCTGGTGATCTGCACGCTGCTCTATATTGGCGTGGCGGCGGTCATCACCGGCATGGTGCCATATCCAGAAATTCATCAAGACGCCGCGGTGGCCGCGGCCTTTCGGCAGAAAGCCCAAACCGATCCCAGTCCGCTGTTGCGCTGGTCGAATGGACTAGTCGCCGCTGGTGGATTGGCGGGCATGACAAGCGTGCTGTTGGTCACGTTTCTCAGTCAGGTGCGCGTCTTTTTGGCGATCGCGCGCGATGGCCTGTTGCCCCCCATTTTCAAGGATGTGCATCCCAAGTACCGCACCCCGCATCTGGCCACCATGCTCACGGGCGGAGTCATCTGCCTGGCGACGGCGTTCACGCCTATTCACATCCTCGAACAGATGGTCAACATCGGCACGCTCATGGCGTTCGTCATCGTTTGCGGATCGGTGCTGATGCTCCGCGTGCAGCGACCCGACGTCAACCGGCCGTTCCGCTGCCCGGCCATCTACATCGTGGCGCCGCTGGGCATTTTGGTGAACTTTATCATGATGCTCTTTCAGCCGTGGGAAACCTGGCTGCGCTTGGCGGTGTGGCTCGCCGCCGGATTGGCCATCTATATGTTCTACGGCCGACATCACAGCACGCTCGGCCAAGCGATCGCGCGCGAGATCCACACGCAAGGCTTCGGCCCGACTGACGCCCCGCTGCCCGGCCCCAAGCGCTAAGCGCCCGTCGCGCACGGGCGCGCAGTGCAAGAAAGGATTCTGGTGTACGATGGGCCTCGCAAGAACGAGACATGTTCCTGTACGTGTATCGCTGATCTTGTTCGGCTGCACGCTGTTCGGCGGCGCGTTGGCTGGCGCGCGGGCCTGGGGCGTAGAAACGGCCGATCGCATCTATTACGGCGGAACGATACTCACCGTCAACGATCGCTCGCCAACTGCCGCGGCGCTGGCCATTGCCAGCGGCAAAATTCTCGCCGTCGGCGGCAAGGCGGAAGTCTTTCGCCACAAGTCCTCCAGCACCGAAATGGTCGACCTCGCCGGCCACGCGCTTGTGCCGGGCTTCATCGATCCGCATAGCCATTTCCTCAATGCGCTGCAGGTTGTCGGTTGGGCCAATGTCTCGGCGCCGCCGGTGGGGCAAGTGACGAGCATTTACGATGTCGTAGCCGAGCTAAAGCGCGTGCAAGAGCGCGATAACCCGGCGCCCGGCGACTGGATCATCGGCTATGGGTATGACGCGAGCACGCTCAAGGAACGTCGCGATATCACGCGTGATGATCTCGACCCCGCCTTTCCGGACCATCCGGTGATGCTGATTCACGTTTCTAATCACGGCTGCGTGCTCAATTCGGCTGGCTTCAAAAAGGTGGGGGTCGACGCGGGGACCAAGACGCCCGCTGGCGGCGTGATTATGCGCAAGCCCGGCTCCGAGGAGCCCGCCGGCTTGCTCATGGAGAATGCGTTTCTGCCGATCTTCGCGGCGCTACCCAAGCCATCGACCGAGGCGCTGCTGGCGGCAATGAAGCCCGCCCAGGAACAATACGCCCGCGCCGGTTACACCACCATTCAGGAAGGGGCCACGCAGTTTGGCGATCTGAATTTGCTACGCCAAGCGGCAGAGCAAAAGCTGTTCTATCTCGACTTGGTGGCGATCCCCTTCTTCACCGACGCAGCGCGCATCGTCGGACAGCCGGGCAACGATTTTGGCGTCTACCACAACCGCCTCAAGCTGGGCGCGGTGAAGTGCATTGCCGATGGCTCGCCGCAAGGCAAGACGGCGTATTGGAGCCAGCCGCTCGCCACGGCAGGGCCGGTGGGGCAACGTCCCTGGCGCGGCGAACCGAACATGACGCAGGCCGCGATCGATGAGATGTACGCCTTGTGTTATCGACACGACGTGCGCGTTTTCACTCATGCCAATGGCGACGCCGCCATCGACATGGCGCTGGCCGCGCACCGCAAGGCTGCGGGCGACGGCAAAAGCGACCGCCGACCGGTGATGATCCATTCGCAGTTTGCGCGTCCCGATCAACTCGAACAATTCGTTCGCCTCGGCGTGCAGCCGTCGTTCTTTACCAATCACGCCTTTTTTTGGGGAGACGTGCATGTGCAGAACCTCGGCCGTGACCGCGCATACTTCTTGAGCCCCATGCGCACCGCCGAGCGGCTTGGTCTGCGCGGCACAAACCACACCGATTACACCGTCACGCCGCTCGACCCGCTATTCACCATGTGGACCGCCGTGAATCGCGTGTCGCGTTCGGGTGAGGTGATCGGCATTCAAGAACGGATCACCACCGCCGAAGCACTCCGGGCGCTCACAATTCACGCCGCCTACCAATACGGTGAGGAGCAATCCAAGGGCTCGCTGGAAGTGGGTAAGCTGGCCGATCTGGTCATCCTGTCCGACAACCCGCTTGCCGTCGAGCCGATGCATTTGCGATCGGTGCGCGTGCTAACGACCGTCAAGGAAGGCGCCGTAGTGTTCACGGCTCCGTGACCACGGTATTTCGCTCGGGCCGCGAGTCTTCGCCGCTGCCTTCGTGCGCCAACAGCCAACGCTTGATCGGCAGACCGCCGCCATAGCCTGTCAGCGAGCCGTTGGCGCCAATCACGCGATGGCAGGGGATGACGATGGCGATGGGATTCCGCCCGTTGGCGGCCCCCACCGCGCGCGTTGCCGTGGGCTGCCCCACGCGGCGAGCCACCTCCGTATAACTCACGGTTTGACCCCAGGGTATCGCGCAGAGCGCTTTCCAGACGCGTCGTTGAAATTCGGTGCCCGTCGGATCGAGCGGCAGATCGAACTCGGCTAGCTCGCCAGCGAAGTAAGCGCGCAATTGTCGCGCTGCCTCACGCAGCAAGTCGTCTCCCTGATCGGCGACGGCTGACCGCGGCGGCCTCACAAAGTCGATGCGCGTCAGCGCGGCGCCGTTTGACGAAATCGCCAAGCCGCCAATCGGGCTGTCGATCACCAGTGTTGACTCGGGCCGGTTCATGGGGTTCCTCCTGGGGGCGCCATCGACATCAAGTTCCAAAGACGTAGCGCCGCGTAACCGCGCCACGGTCGCCATGTGTCGGCCATTCGCAACAACTCGCGCGCCGTGACGCCACCCGCCGCCTTGCACAGCACCAGATCGCCATGCGGAAAGGCGTCGGGCCAGTGTAGCGCCCGCATCGCAATGTAGCTGGCCGTCCAATCGCCGATGCCTGGCAGGCGCGTGAGCGCCGCGACGGCCGCCTGCGCGTCGACGGCGGCGCGCAGGTCGATCTCGCCATGTAGCACCGCCGAGGCCAAGGCAACCAGGGC